>CAMDBK010000116.1 GCA_945889235.1 Chitinophaga pinensis | reverse complement strand
GAAAAACTGTAAAAGAAAAAGAAATAGCAGGTTAAATTTCTGCCAGTTTTTTCGGATACTTCCGTAAATACCAGATTCCAAAACTTCCGACTGCAATCATTATAACCGATATTAGTTGCGCTTGTGTAATCTTGTGTCCGAAGATGTTGTAAGTAGTGTTGATGCGAATAGTTTCGATTATTAAACGCTCGATAGCAATCAGAATTAAATAAATACTGAATATCATTCCCGGTGTGCTGATTTTTTTGCGGATAATCCAAAGAATTCCGAAAATCAAAAACGACATCAGCATTTCATAGATAGGAGTTGGGTAGGCAAAACCAGAAATGCTTTCCAGTCCCATTGAGGCAAAATCTTTTTTCAAATCAAGATGCAAAACATTGTCAGGATAATTGTAAGCCCACATCCAATCGGGCGCCCAGCTTAGCCAATCCGGTTTTGGATTGTCATTAGGAATTCCCCAGTCGCCATCCCCTGCAACCTGACAACCTATGCGACCAATGCCGTAAGCAAGAATAAGTCCGGGAGCATTTGCATCACAAATAGCCAGTAGTTTTATTTTATTTTTCCGGGCATAACGGATAACAAAGTAAGCAGCAATAATAAGTCCCCCGTAAAAACTCAGTCCGCTAAATGAAATAATGGCATCAATTGGGTCGGCCATAAACTCGCCCCAGTTTTCAAGATTATGAAAAACCTTTGCGCCTAAAATTCCTGCAATGGCTGCAATGATGGTGATAGTACCAATATGCTGATGAGGATAAATTGTTTCTTCAACCTGTTCAGGAATTGAAAGACGTTGTTGTTTATCTTCCCAGGATTTTAGCGCCCCTGAAAGCACAGCGCCAACTACAGCGCCAAGGATACTTCCCTCAAACGAAAGAAAATAATCCTGGGGATTTTTTACAATCTGACTAAATTGTGTGAATAAAGGAAGAAATTTATAACCCATTACCAATCCGATTGCAATGGATGAAATGTATTCAGATGTAGCTAATGGTCTGCCTTTCCAGTATTTTCGGATTTGTATTTCACCCATCACGCCCAGTTTTTCTTTGCGTTTCATCTCAATGGTTAGTGTCCAAGCAGCTGCCAGAAATGCCATGGCGACACAGAATCCGAAACTCTGAACTATTTTAAGCAACGGAAGGCTGATACCGAAAAGGTCAAGAAAAAGGTCGTAGAGGGTTGGGTACATTATAAATTGAAAATGTAAAATTAAGAATGAAAAATTGTTGTCATGCTTCTCCTGTCACATCGAGCGTAGTCGAGATGCTTTAAAAAATTTGTAATAATTGCCTCTCGACTACGCTCGAGGTGACATAAACGCCATCTATATCTAAGTCTGTCAGTTTTATTTTCACTAATTGATTAATTAAAGCTTGATCATACTCCGCTTTCACACGAATGTAGTTTTCAGTAAAACCTGAAATCATTCCATTCTGGTTTTCCTGTTCAAATAACACCGTAAACTCTTTTCCCTGTTGCTGCTGATAAAAGTGTCTTTTCTTTTTCTCAGAAAGTATGGTGAGCATTTTATTTCTGCGTTTACGTTCTTCAACAGGAACAATTTCTTTTATACGCAATGCAGTTGTATTGTCGCGCTCTGAATACGTGAAAACGTGCAAATAAGAAACTTCCAACTCATTCAGAAATTTGTAAGTCTGTAAAAAATCTTCTTCCGTTTCGCCCGGAAAACCGACAATCACATCTGCGCCAATGCACGCGTCAGGCATCAACTCTTTTATTTTTGATACACGTTCTGAATAGAGTTTACTTTCATAGCGCCTGCGCATATCAGCAAGAATTTTATCTGAACCACTTTGTAGCGGAATATGAAAATGAGAAACAAATTTTTCGGACACAGCAACAAACTCAATAATTTCATCTGTCAGCAAATTAGGCTCTATGCTTGAGATGCGGAAGCGTTCAACGCCTTCCACTTTATCCAGTTCATGAATAAGGTCGGCAAAGGTCTCTTGTTTCTTGCTTCTTGTATCTTGCTTCTGATTACTTCCGAAATCACCTATGTTTACTCCTGTCAATACAATTTCTTTTACGCCTGTTGCTGCTGCTTCGTGTGCATATTGCACAGTCTTTTCAATATTTTCGCTGCGGCTGAAACCACGCGCTAATGGAATAGTGCAGAAAGCACAGAAATAGTCGCAGCCGTCCTGAACTTTTAAAAAGGTGCGTGTTCTGTCTCCCGCGCTCCACGATGGAATAAAATCTTTTACCTCTTTTATTTCACAGGCATGAATTCCTGCTTTTTCTTTCTTGGTTTCTTCAATGTATTGCAGCAAATTAAATTTTTCATTTGCACCCAACACAATATCAACTCCCGGAATTTCAGCAATTTCTTTGGGCTTCAGTTGTGCATAACAACCAACCACCGCCACAAACGCATCGGGATTATTTCGCAGTGCCTGACGTACAATATTACGGCATTTGGTATCGGCATGGTCTGTAACAGAGCAGGTATTTACCACATACACATCAGCAGCGTTTTCAAATTCTGTTTTTTGATATCCACCTTTCTCAAATTGTCTTGCAATGGTAGAAGTCTCCGAAAAATTCAGTTTGCAGCCGAGTGTATAAAATGCTACTGTTTTTGTGCCTTTCATGAGGGGCGCAAATATATACCGAATTCCCGTACTTTTAACCCTATGAAAAAACTGCTTACTGCAGCTGATTATTTAGAAGGAATTCTGAGGGGTAATAGTGTTACTCTTGCCCGCGCTATTACCTTGATTGAAAGTAATAATCCGGAACATTCTTCACTCGCTCAGGAAATACTTCTGAAGTGTATTCCGCATTCAGGGAAATCTATTCGAATAGGTATAACAGGAGTTCCCGGAGTTGGCAAAAGTTCTTTTATTGAAGCACTGGGAAAAACATTAACAAAAAAAAATAAAAAAATTGCAGTGCTTGCAATTGACCCCAGCAGTGGACGCAGCAAGGGTAGTATACTTGGTGACAAAACCCGGATGGAAACTTTGTCTGCTGATAAAAATGCGTTTATCCGTCCTTCACCTACATCTGGAACTCTTGGAGGTGTTGCGCTGAAAACCCGTGAAACCATTGTGTTATGTGAAGCTGCGGGTTACGAAATTATTTTTATTGAAACAGTTGGAGTAGGGCAGAGCGAAATTTCAGTAAGTTCCATGGTTGATTTTTTTCTGTTGCTGGTGCTTGCCGGAGCAGGTGATGAATTGCAGGGGATAAAAAAAGGGATTATGGAAATGGCTGATGCCATTGCCGTTACTAAATCCGATGGCGATAATGTTAAGCCCACCATCAAAGCAAAAGCAGAATATATCAATGCACTTCATTTGTTACCACCTTCTGCTTCGGGCTGGATACCCAAAGTTACTTCCTGTTCTTCAGTAACAGGCGAGGGGGTAAAAGATATCTGGAAAATGGTGGAACAATATGTTGCTTTTACCAATGAAAATGGCTGGTTTGTAAAACAACGTTCAGAGCAAAACCTTTACTGGATGCATGAAACCGTAAGCGAAGAACTGAGACGCAGATTTTATTCTGACCAACAAGTGAAGGAAAAAATTAAAAATCTGGAGCAGCAGGTAAAAGATGGAAAACTTTCTTCTTTTGAAGCAGCAAGGCTTTTGCTTAGTTAACCATCGTTGCAATTTCTTAACATTCTGCTATTAACCAATTACGATATTTGCACTCTCTAAATTTTTGAAATGAAAAATTGCCTGTTGATTTTATTTACTTCCTTCGTTATTTCCTGCAATGGAAAAACACCGCCTGAACCTATACCAAAAAAACCTAAAAACATTATATTCCTTATTGGTGACGGTATGGGGCTTGCTCAGATTTATTCAGGAATGGTAACAAAAGGCGATGCTCTGAACATTGAACGGTTTAAGTGTATCGGCTTTCATAAAACCTATTCATTCAATAATATTATCACTGATTCTGCTGCAGGCGCAACTGCTTTTTCAACCGGAGAAAAGACCTACAATGGCGCAATAGCAGTTGGTCCTGATAGTATTCCGATTGAAACTATTTTAGAAACTGCAGAGAAAAAAGGTTTGTCAACAGGATTGGTGGCAACTTCTTCCATTACACATGCAACACCTGCCTGCTTTATTGCCCATGTAAAAAGTCGTGCGCTTGACGAAGATATAGCATCAGATTTTTTGAAAACCGATATTGATGTTTTTATTGGTGGTGGCTCTTCATTCTTTGAAAAAAGAACAGACGGTAAAAATCTGTTGAACGATTTGAAAGCAAAAGGATATGAAGTGGATACCACTAAAAACGAAATAATTTCTTCTAAAGCAAAAAAGCTGGTGGGCTTGTATGCAGCCACCCAGCCCGACAGTGCTACCGGTGTGCGCGGAGATATTTTGCACAAAGCAACTCAGAAATGTATTGATATTCTGAGTGAAAATCAGCAAGGATTTTTTATGATGGCGGAGGGTTCGCAGATTGATTGGGGCGGACATGCTAACAAGCAAACTTATATTATTCAGGAAATGCTTGACTTTGATAAAGCCATTGGTAAAGCGCTTGATTTTGCTGAGAAAGATGGAAACACGCTGGTAATTGTTACTGCCGATCACGAGACAGGTGGGTTTGCTATTACAGGCGGTTCCATCAAAGACAAAAAAGTGGAAGGCAAATTTATTTCAACCTACCACACCGGAGTTATGATTCCTGTTTTTGCGTATGGTCCTGGAGCAGAAAATTTCACCGGAATATATCAGAATACCGACATCTATAAAAAGATGATGGAAGAATTGGGCTTAAAAAAATAAGGTATAATCTCTTTTCTTTTCAACCGATGTCAGCTAAAAAAATTATTGTCATTGGTGCTGGTTTTTCATCACTTTCAGCGGCTTGCTGTTTAGCACAAAAAGGATATGATGTAACGGTTCTTGAAAAAAATAATGAAACCGGAGGCAGAGGCAGAAAAGCAGAAGCCGGAGGTTTTATGTTTGATATGGGGCCAAGCTGGTATTGGATGCCAGATGTGTTTGAGAAATTCTTCAACCGTTTTGGAAAAACTACTTCTGATTATTATTCACTGAAAAGGCTTTCGCCATCGTATCGTGTATTTTTTAAAGATGAAGCCTCACCCCTGACCCCTCTCCAAATGAGAGGGGAACAATCTATAATTGATATTCCTGCTGAAAAGGAAAAACTGTTTGAGCTTTTTGAATCAATAGAAACTGGCAGCAGCAAAAAGCTGGAACAATTTCTTGCAGAAGCAAAATTTAAATACGAAAAAGGAATTAATGAGTTTGTTTACAAGCCTTCACTTTCTTTAACGGAGTTTGCAGATGCAAGTCTGCTTTTATCCTTGTTCCGGCTGAATATGTTCAGTTCGTTCAGCAGCTATATCCGCAAGTATTTCAGCAATCCAAAGTTGTTGCAACTGCTGGAATTTCCTGTTTTGTTTCTGGGTGCAAAACCAGAAAATACTCCTGCGCTATACAGCATGATGAATTACGCGGACATGGTGTTAGGAACCTGGTATCCTGATGGTGGAATGTGTAAAATTGCAGAAGGAATGACCAGACTGGCTGAAGAATTAGGTGTGAAAATATACACATGCGAAAACGTAGAGAAAATAAATGTGGAGAATGGAAACGTGAAATCAGTTACCAGCAACGGAAAAGAAATTGCCGCTGATATAGTTGTTTCCGGTGCGGATTATAATTTTACCGAACAGAAATTACTGGATGAAAAACACAGAAGTTATTCTGCTCACTATTGGGAAAGCCGCACTCTATCGCCTTCAGCGCTTGTTTTTTATTTAGGCATAAATAAAAAGGTTGATAATTTATTACACCATAATTTATTCTTTGATGCCGATTTCAGCCTTCATGCAAAAGAGATTTATGATAATTCGCAATGGCCGTCACACCCTTTGTTTTATGTATGCTGTCCTTCAATAACAGATGCTATGGTTGCACCTGTGGGAATGGATAATCTGTTTATTCTTATTCCTGTTGCAGTAGGATTAGAAGACAATGAAACCACAAGAGAAAACTACTTTCAAATGGTGATGGATAGAATTGAAAACCGCATCGGGCAAATTATACGTGAACACATTATTTACAAAAGGACATACGCTCATCGCGATTTTATTTCGGATTACAATTCATTTAAGGGCAATGCTTACGGACTGGCAAATACGTTGATGCAGACAGCAGTATTAAAGCCACGCATCAAAAGCAGAAAAGTGAAAAATCTTTATTTTACAGGTCAGTTAACTGTTCCGGGGCCAGGCGTTCCGCCATCAATTATTTCCGGTCAGGTTGTGGCTGACTTGATTGAGAAGGAAGTTCTTTAGCCTTTGTCACATACCTGCGGTGATACACATCAATGGTAACAATGGCCGCCATAAATCCCCAGAATGGCGCAGAGGCTTTATCGGTATCCAAAAAGTTGTTCAGTATTCCATGAATAAAATAAGTCATAAGCCCAAGAAGTAAACTCATCACATAAAATTTCATGGCTTTATCTTCAAGTCGTGTATACAGTTTTATGGCTGTATAACTTGAAAGAATAACGATAAGAATAAATGAAATTGCACCTAATAAACCCGATTCACTTAGCGGGCCTATGTACTCACTGTGCGCATTTCCTTTGTCACCCGCATTGGTACTGATGCTTGTGATTTCCTGTGAGCTTTGGTAAGGCGCGTATTTAAACATATAGGTTCCGGGCCCCCATCCTAAGAACGGTCTTTCCTCAAACATGCGCAGGGCGCTGCTCCAGCGGTTCAAACGCTCAAGGTTCGAGGCATCAGAAGAAATATTGGAAATTGATTGCACGTGCTCGGCAAGGTTTGCCGATGAATCCTGACGGTTTTTTTCCAGCTTCATAATAATCTGTTCGCGAAGCGAACCAAGTAATCCAACAAAAACCAATGAAATCATAAACACGGTGCGGAATTTTATTTTCAGTTTCATAATCATAAAAACTCCGAAAGCAAAAAGCAAACTAACCCATGCTGCGCGGGTATAGGAAAGAATCAATGCCAGTGTAAATAACAATACTAATGGGATTATCACAATTCTGAAACTTCGGCTTATCCGTGGACTAAAAAGTGTTCCAATCAGAAACGGATAAAACATGGCAAGAATAGCTCCGTAAGAAGTATGGTCGTTGAAGAATGGCGACATTACCCAGTGGGCGGGTTGTTCAAGAAAACCGTACATACTGTGGTGAACAATGGTGTAAATAATAATTCCGGTAAGTGCAATGATGAACGTCCAGATGTAAACATTTATTTTATCAGGGTTTCTGAAAATCTGAGTAGTAATGAAATAGAATGTAACAACATACCATAATCTGGAAAGAAAAAACTTAAGTGAAACCATCGGCATTTCACTGGTAATGGTTGCGAGCCCAATCCATAACAGGTTAATCGTAATGGCTATTGTAAGCGGGTGTTTCATTATTTGTCTGTCGAATTTTTGCTCCATTACTAACTTGAAAAAGAAGAGGAGCATGGCGCCAAACAGCAACGGATCGGTAGGCAGAGTTAATCCAATTCCACCTATACCTACATCGGGGAGGTTAACAGATAACGGAGTGCAGAATACGATAAACAAAACCAGTTTATCCAATGATAATAAGGAAAGCAAGACCAGAAACAGCGCAACCGGAAGCAGCGGCAGATAAAAGAATTCAAAAGAAATAAGAACTGCATTCAGGACAATGAATATGCCGCATGCAATGTAAATCCAGCGTAGTTTATTTTGTTCGGTTAATGTCATTTTCGTCACCCTGAACTTGTTTCAGGGTCTTATTTTTTTGAGATGCTGAAACAAGTTCAGCATGACGGGTTATTAGTTTTCGCTTGTTTTTAAATTTTCAATTATGCTGATAACAATTAATGAAAACAGCAAGGCTGAAATTGTTGAAACAGCTACAATAAGCCAACGCACCGGGTACGATTTTTTATCGGCTACAAAGGGGCTGGTTACAATGTTGCAGTACGTAAGATTTTTTTCCACATCGCGCAAAGCATTCTCGTACTGCACTTTTAAATCATTGTAAGTGCCGCGTACACGCCAGATATGCTCGTTAAGCGCTACAAACTCACCGCCTTTTTCCTGCAGGTTTTTTAGCATAGTGTTTACTTCACTGTCACCTTTACCTGAGGCAGTTTTAAGCTTGCTTTGTGTTGCATACCGTGTCTGCAACGGGTAATCAAGTAATCCGTAATTCATACGCAGGTTTTTAATCAACACATCCATTGAGTCCATTTCAACATGTTTTTTATCCACCTGCTTTTTAAGAATGGTAACCAGTTCCATTGCTTTTTCTTTCTGCAACTCACGTTCTTTCTGGTTAAATAATTCAATCATGCGGTTTACTATATCACGTGCTACCACAGGGTTGGGGTGCAGGGCATCAATTTGTACCGATACCAGTTCTGTTTTATCTATCTTAATATTATCATCAAACTCTTTCAGCAGTTTTGTGCGGAATGATTTATCCTTCACCGTATCAATTCCGTAGGTTTCGTACAGGTTAAATTCATTTGAAATCTGTGTTTTTATATCGTCTGACTGAAAAACCTGTACCATTTGTTCGTCAGGGGTTTCACTTCCGAAAGCAATAATGTTAGCCGGATATATAACTGCCGTTGATTTGTATTTTG
>CAMDBK010000115.1 GCA_945889235.1 Chitinophaga pinensis | reverse complement strand
CGCCCGTTGCCGACCAGTGTTTTATCAATAACAGTTTTAGTTTTCAGGCGGCAGGGCAGTTTGGCGGCAATGCAGTTTTTGCATGGGATTTCGGAGGCAACGCTTCGCCTCAAACTTCCACGGCACAAAATCCTGCAGGCATTTCATTTACGCAGATGGGGCAGCAGCAAATCAATCTTACCATTTCTGAAAATAATTGCACCAGCTCTGCTACCACTACGTTTACTACCTATCCTCAGCCTGTGGCAAGTTTTAATCCTGAATTATTGGTGGGTTGCGCGCCTTACCGTGTGCAATTTTCCGACAGTTCAGTTGCGGGCACTACGCTACTATACTTCTGGAATTTTGGTGATGGCGGCACTTCCACTGAAAGCAATCCTGTTCACATTTACGAGCAAAGCGGGGTGTATGACGTTTCGCTTACGGTAGTTACTACCAACGGATGCATTGATACCAACATATTTACAATTAATCAGATGGTTACCGTAAACCCGCAGCCGGTGGCCGGCATCAGTGCCGACACGCTGGAGAATTCTATTTTTACTCCTGAGATTACTTATTTTGATAATTCATCAGGCGGCATCGATTGCTGGTTGTTTCCGGGTGATGGCACTGATTCCATTCCCGATTGTAATTACCAATATACATATACCGACACAGGAAATTATACTGCCTACCAAGTAGTTTTAAATGAGTTGGGCTGCACCGATACGGCATCTATTACTATCCGCATCAATCCTGAATTCAGGTTTTTTGTGCCCAACGCGTTTACACCCGATGGCGATGGACTGAACGATGTTTTTATGAGCAGCAACATGGGAATGAAACTATTTGACATGACTATTTATAACCGCTGGGGACAAAGTATTTTTCATACCGGTGTACCTTCTGAAGGATGGGATGGCACCGTAAATGCCGGAAAAAAAATGGCGCCCAACGATGTGTATGTGTATCACATTCAGTTTAAAAATGTGTTTAACAAAGAAAGGGTTTACACGGGGTGTGTTACGCTGGTGAGGTGATTTTTTCTTTTTTACTTTCTACTTTCTTAAGTTTGATTAACACTACTTTTGCGCACCTTAATTCAATTCTTATGCGCCTTTCTTTGTCTATTGCCTTTTGCCTTTTATTTATTTCTTCTCTTTCCGCACAAACCATCAACACCCAAAATATTGAAATCGTGCGCGACAGTTTTGGAGTGCCGCATATTTTCGGGAAAACAGATGCCGAAGCGGCTTTTGGTCTGGCATGGGCAACAGCCGAAGATGATACCAGCAACTCGCAATATTTATTGAGTGCTATAAAAGGTTTGCTGGGCAAACGCCTGGGAATGGAAGGCGCGAAAATAGATTTTGCCGTTCAGTTTCTTGGAACATCAAACTATGTAGAAGAACATTACGAAAAAGAAATACCTGATGATTTTAAGCGCGTACTGGAAGGCTATGCAGCGGGCGCTAATGCCTATTTAACAAAGCACCCTGAAAAACTATGGGATAAAAAATTACTACCTATTCGTCCGCAGGATATCGTGCAGGGCTACATGTTGGGCATGGCATTGATGGGCGGTGTGCAGGGCACCGTAACAAAAATGGTGGATGGCCGAATTATTAAAGACATGCCTAAACCCGAAGACGGAATTGGCTCCAACGCTTTCGCGTTCAACTCAACCAAAACCGAAACGGGAAATACCTTTCTGGCGGTGAATGCGCATCAACCGATTGAAGGTTTACTCTCGTGGTACGAGGCACATGTGTGCAGCGAAGAAGGCTGGAATATTATAGGAGCATTATTTCACGGCTCGGCAACAATTTTTCTGGGCACCAACGAAAACTTAGGATGGGGACACACCACCGGACAGCTTGATGAAATTGATGTTTACAAACTAAACATGCATCCGCACAAAAAGAACAGGTATAAGTTTGATGGCGAATGGAAAAAATTAGAAACGCATCACGCAAAACTGACGGTAGCGCTTGGCAAAAAGAAAAACTTTATTGTGCATGTGCGCAAAAAATTCTGGACAAGTGTTTATGGTCCAACCATGAAAAACGACAACGGAGTTTTCTCATTGCGTATGCCGGCATTGCTGGAATTAAAACCATCGGTGCAATGGTTTCGCATGAACAAGGCGCGCAATTTTACTGAGTTCAGAAAAGCGCTCGATGTGCAGGGATTATCACGCCAGAACATTACCTACGCGGATAAAAACGATACCATCTTTTTTATCGCCAACGGTTTAATACCCCACCGCGACAGGCACTACAACTGGAAAAAAGTTTTGCCGGGCGATACTTCGGCAACGCTGTGGGATAAAAAATATTTGCCCATTGACAGCCTTGCAAATTTTCTGAATCCCGATTGCGGTTATGTATTCAACACCAACAATGCAGGCTATGAAGCAACTTGCCATGAAAACAATTGTTTGCTTCCGCAGTTCAATCCAGGCATCGGTTATCATGAAACATACAATAACCGTAGTCTTCGTTTTGAAGAAATAATGAATGAGAAATATGCCAATTCAACTCTGAGTTTTCAGAATTTTAAAGAAATAAAATACGACCACACCTTTCCAAAAAGGCTTACCTATAAAGGAGATTTCTGGATGGATAAATTCTTTCAGTTGGATACAGCAAAGTATCCCGACATAGCTGATGCCATTATTCGGATTAAAAATTTTGACCGAACGGCTGATACGCTTGACCGTAATTTTCCGGTTATGCTTTTTGCTATTTACCGTTTGCTGCAAGGCCCAGGCGAACGCAGACAAGGCGTTGAAAAAGATGACGCTAAAATGGAAGAGACCATAGTTGCCTGCATTCGTGAATCAAAAGCGCATTTGCTGGAACACTTCGGAACAATTGATATTCCGCTTGGAAAAGTGCAGGTGCTGGAACGTGCCGGAAAATTTTACGGAGTTAACGGAGGACCTGATGCCATCCGCGCTGTGTTCGGTGATATTTTACCTGATGGACGAATTCGAATGAAGGCAGGTGACGGTTATGTGCAGTTGGTGCAGTTTACCAATGAAGGACCGCAGATAGAATCCATCAATGCTTTTGGTGCATCTAGTATGCCGGGCAGCAAACACTATACTGATCAGATGCCTTTATTCTCAGAACACCGCATGAAAAAAATGTCGCTCAAAAAAGAGGATGTTTACAAAAGCGCAGAACGGATTTATCATCCGGAGTAAAAAAATCCTTCCCTTGTTTAAGGGAAGGTGTCCGAAGGACAGAAGGGTTAATTCGGCTTAATAGCTCTTACCTGTTTCAGCGGATTTATATTGTTAAAATTTAGGGTGAAGCGAATGCGCTGCCAATAATTTTTTGTGCTCAATTCAAGGTCATCTTTAATATCAGTAGAACTCACAAGCGGAAAATATATTTCAAATACATTTGGTACCACAGGCACTGAAAGCCCTGCATTCCACATAATAGCTTTAGAACCCGGATAAGCATTTTTTGCATTTTTATAGGTTCCGAAATCGGCATAAATATTCAGCGGAATTTTTTTGTGGATGGAGGTTTTCAAATTCAGTGCAATCAGCCAGTCTGATGTTTGTCCAACTGAAGTAGGCACTTTAAAATTACCATCCGTTTCGGTAAACTGTTGTGAGAAAACTCCTGTGGCATCTGTTCTTCCCAGAAAAGTATCATCGTACTGATAATCCTGAAACCCGCGCTGGCCGCTCATTCTGAAGCGATAAGGACCTGTGCTGTTTTTGATAAAAAATTGTCCGGCAAACAAACGAATGTCAAAACCTTTATTTCTTCCTTTAAAGCTGATTCTATATTTTGCTTCAATAGATGCTTTTACAAAACCTCTGCCCTGCTGCACATTCAGTTTTCCTGACCACGGATTTATTTTGCGTTTGTTTACCAAACTCTGCGTGTAGTCATTTACATAATAGTAAGAACTGGTTGCAACGTATCCGTTTTGTGAAGCATCGTAAGTCGGAATTTCTTTTGAAACGCTGGTATGGCGGAAACGAAAATTCATTGTAGTCTGGCTGCGCGGGTCTTTTTTTATGCTGAAACTGATTTCGGGTTTCAGGGTTTTGTAATTCAGGTAACCTACATCGGGACGGTAGAAATATCCGTACTGCGAACCCGAAATACCAAACCGCATCTCCTGTAAAAATGAGCCTGATGGACGAGCAGTATAGCCAACATTAAAGTATCCTGCAAAATCATTATTGCCCGTTCCATATAAAGGCATAACCGTGTAATCAAATTTATTGGCAGGAAAAAAGCTGTTGTAAAACACTGCTCCTACCAAGGTTTTGTTGTAGTTATTCCAACCGATAACGGGTGAATAAAATAATTGCGTGCGGTCTGCGCGTTCCAGTGTTCCCAGGAATTTTATCTGCAAAGGTTCAATGGTTTTCAACATTCCTTTTGTGCGAATGGTATTGTTATTCTTATTGATTTCAGGCGCTTTTTCGTTGATAATAAATTTATCGTAGTTACCTTCAGGAAATTCCAGCGTACGCGAATCTGCAAAGCCATCAAACCATTCTGTTTTCATAACAGAGTCTTTTTTGTATGCTGTAATAGAAACCGGACCATTAATTTTTCCGCAATTGTGAACTTTCAGTTTCCAGGTTTTACGCTCTTTATCTTTCATAACTGAGCAAACCGTGTAGTCCAATTTTTTGGTGCTGTTTACCATGTCATCAAAAAACCAATCGAGTTTTCCTCCACGCTCTTCGGCCACTTTTTTAAAGTCTTCGGGAAACGGATGTTTGAATTTCCATTGATCAAAATAGTTATGCATAATAGCATCCATGCGGTCTTCGCCAAGGTAACCCATCAGGTAATCCATAATGAGTGCAGTTTTCATGTACACAATAGTTCCGTAGTTTATTTTCATGTATTCAGCAGAATGCAAGTCAACAGATTGGTCAAGATTTTGACGCGCTGAAAAAAGATAACCCAACTCACCCATCGCTTCCTGAGGAAATTTATCTGCACCCACAAACTTAGAAACAGGTGCGGGTAAATTGCCGCCAATCACATCGGCAAACGTTGCTTTGGGATATTTATTTGCCATATAACGAGCTTCAATAAAAGAGTTGAAACCCTCATCCAGGTAAGGATGCACACGCTCGTTGCTTCCCAAAATTCCGTAAAACCAGTTGTGTCCCACCTCATGCATAATAGTTTCTTCCAGCGTTCTTTTGCTTCCGGAAGTACCGATAACCGTGATGTTGGGGTACTCCATTCCGCCTCCTGCACTAAGCGCTCCATCAACTGCCGTAACATGATTATAAGGATACTCGCCAACCTTCTGTGAATAAAACAAAGTAGCATCATTCAGGTATTCAATTGCGTCTTTCCACAGGTTTGATTCACCATCGGTGAACATTGCCCATGTTGTTACTTTCCGTTTTGATTCAGGCATTTCCACTTCGCCTTTCAACACATTAAATCTCTTGTCGGCAAACCATGCAAAGTCATGCACACGGTTTTGTTTAAAGCGAAGTGTTTTAAATTCTGCTGATGATTTTGGAAATGTTTTTCCGTCACCATAAGATGTTTTTGTTTTTGTCTGTTCCGCAATTTCGTTCAGCCATTTCAGTTCAGAATCACCATCAACCATATCACCGGTTGCGCCTACCACATAATTTTTAGGCAGCGTAATGCTCACATCAAAACTTCCGAACTCAGAATAAAATTCACCCTGGTCTAAATATGGAATTGGATTCCATCCGTTGCGGTCATACACAGCCGGTTTGGGATACCACTGTGTTATCTGGTAACTCTGTCCCATGTGTCCAAGCCGTGAATACTCACCCAACGGAACTTTTACATGGAAAGGAGTGGTGATAGTAAGTTTTCCTTTTGGCTTTAATGGTTCAGATAAAACGAGTTTGCAGATGTCTATGTTTTTAGAATCATAATCCCATTTCACTGTTGTTCCGTTTATTTTAAAGTCAAGACTATCAATAAAACCACGGTCTTCTTCTTTTGAATAATAGAATTTTGTTTCTCCGTTTTCAACCTGTTGTTTCGCAAAAGCAGTGGTGTGATTTTTATAGGCGTTGGGCCATAAATGAATGTAAATCACATCCAGCCAATCAGGCGAGTTGTTGATATACTCCATACTAATATCAGCACTCAGCTCATTTTTTGCATCATTCAGTTTTACATGAATGGTGTAATTCACTTCCTGCTGGAAGTAGGGTTTTTCTTCCTGTGCAAAGACAAAGAATGGAATTACAAAAAGGATAAAAGAGAATAATTTTTTCATACGAGTTTGGTTTAGTTCAGTACCTCTGCAAGTTTCTGTTCAAGTTGTTCACCACGCAAATCTTTTGCAATGATGATTCCGTTTTTATCTACTAATACTGTTTTGGGAATGCCGTCAATATTATAGGTTTTCACAAATGATGAATTCCAGAAAGCCAGTTCACTTCCGTGTTTCCAGATGAGTTTATCTGCCGCAATTGCCTGCAACCATGCATCTTTTTCTTTGTCTAATGAAACTCCAAAAATTTCAAAACCTTTGTTTTTATATTTGTCATAAACCTTTACTACGTTAGGATTTTCTTTGCGGCACGGACCGCACCATGATGCCCAGAAATCAATCAGCACCACCTTTCCGCGAAAAGATGAAAGTGCAATTTGTTTGCCTTCGGGGTCATTCACAATTATTTCGGGAGCCTGCGAACCAATGGACAAGCGCTTCATCTCATTTACTCTTGCCACAAGAGGCTTTACATAATCTGAGTTAGGGAAATTAGTATTTAATAATTCTACAATCTTAGCTATTTCAACCACATCCTCCTGTGGATTCAGATATTCCACTGCCAGCAAAGGAAGTAGCGTGTTATTGTTTTCTTTTGCGAAATTTAAAACATACTCCCGATTAGCAGCAGTAATAGAAAGAAATTTTGAAGTAAGCGCAGCAGCAGTTATAGAATCAAGTTTGCCTTCCTGGGCTAACATATTATATAGCTTGCTCACTGAATCACGGGTAGCAAAAGTTTTTTTCATTCCATTAAACAAATCAGCAATTTTTTCTGATTCGGGAGAACCTTTAACAGTATAGCCATCCTGCATGTTTAAGGCATTCGCAGTAATCTCAACAGATGATGTGGTATCCAATAACAACGTGATAAAATTATTGTCGGTAAGGCGCACACGGTAAAATCCGTATTCAGGAATTTTAACCGATAGTTTAAAATCTCCGTTTTTTTCAATCTTCACAGAATCCAACTTGTTAACTTTTGTTGGGGTTAACTGTTCAAAAAATAAAGTTTCATTTTTTGCGTTTTCAATGTTACCGCTGATTTTTGACTTGTTATCTGAACAGGAAACTATCAATACAGACAGGCTTAACAGAAAGGTGAAATACTTTATTGTTACCTTTTTCATTTTAAAAGTTTTTGCGTTGGGCAGGCAAAAATACATTTATTCGGCATGATGCTGAAACAAGTTCAGCATGACGGAAACACATTATATTTGCCGCCAACTATAAGCATTGAAAAAATTTCTCGGCATATTATCTTACCTCAGCAATTACAAATCTCAAATTGCTGCCAACACATTTTTTAACCTGCTTAGCACTCTGTTTTCGCTTGTATCGTTTGCAGCAATTATTCCTTTCCTTAAAATCCTGTTCAGTACTTCTGAAAATAAAAATACTTCTGAGGTTGAATTTTCAGTTTCCCCGGATGCATTGATGAAGTATCTTGATTACCGCATGAACACTTATATTTCAATTCATGGCGCAAAGAATGCACTCCTTATTATATGTATAGCGGTGGTGGTTTTGTTCTTCCTTAAAAACCTTACCCGCTTTATGGCTTCATATTTTTTAGCTCCTGTACGGGCCGGTGTTGTACGTGACCTGCGAAAAAAAATGTATTCGAAAATTCTGGTGTTGCCACTCTCCTTTTACTCAAATGAAAAGAAGGGTGACATCATTTCAAGAAGTACCAGCGATATTTCTGAAATAGAATGGTCAATACTAGGTTCAATTGAAATGATTTTCAAAGAGCCGGTTACGTTTGTTGTTTTTCTCATCACGCTGTTTATAATGAGCCCTGAATTGACTTTGTTTGTTTTAGTACTTCTACCTGTAAGCGGTTATTTAATAAGTAAAATAGGAAGTAAACTGCGCAACTCAGCTAAAAAAGGACAAAGCCGGTTAGGTGAAATTATTTCTTTGCTGGAAGAAACAATTTCAGGTATGCGGATAATAAAAGCCTTCAATGCACAGCCATTTATGGAGAACAGATTCAACAGCAGCAACGAACTGTTCTATAAAATAATGGTACGTGTTCACCGCTTACTGAACCTCGCTTCGCCTGTAAGTGAATTTATGGGAGCCATTGTAATTGTTACCATATTATGGTTTGGCGGAAATTTAATTCTTGAAAAAAATTCGTTGTTGACCGGTGAATTTTTTATCGCATATATCGCCATCTTCTCACAACTGTTACCACCTGCAAAAGCATTCAGTGAAGGGTTTTTCAGATTGCAAAAAGGCATTGCTTCTATGGACAGAGTAAATGAAATTCTGAATGCAGAGGAAAAAATACGTGAAACTGAAAATCCGGTTCCGGTGAAAAAATTTACGTCCAGCATTGAATTCAGAAATGTAAATTTCAGTTATGGGAAAGGCGCAGTTCTGAAAAATATTAATCTCAAAATCACCAAAGGACA
>CAMDBK010000114.1 GCA_945889235.1 Chitinophaga pinensis | reverse complement strand
TAAAAAGTGGTGAACACATTTTTAAAGAAGGTGAATTAAATTTTGATCTAGTTATTGTGGTGAAGGGGCTTTTGCGCCATTATATTATTGATAAAAACGGTGAAGAGAAAACCCTTTTGTTTGTTGCTGAAAAAGGTCAGTCAGGTATGATAGAGACAATTTTTGATAACAAACCTACAGTAGAAAATGTAATGGCATTAGAAGATTCAATTCTTCTGAAATTTGATACACGCAAAGTTGACAAATTAGTAAAGCACAATATTCAATTGATGCGCTTACAGAATCAAACTTTTAAACGTGTAATATCTGGGAATGTAGAGCAGATAAGGTTTCTGACTGTACTTACACCTGAAGAGCGTTATATGTGGTTCTGTAAAGCTTATCCCAATATTGAACAAAGAGTAAAACAAAAACATCTGGCTTCCTATCTTGGCGTTACACCAACATCACTATCACGCATGAGGGCAAGATTAGCAAAAGGATAATTCGAAATTGCCTTAAGACATTTTTTTTGCGCATGGGAACAATCACATTTGTTTTATCTTTATTTATCTGAAAAATTTCAGAAACCTGATTTAAATAAACGCAATGATTACAAAACAAATCTCAATTCTTGTTCTTTCTTTTTTCGCAATACTGTGTACTCTTAATTCATGTACTAAAAAACCGGCAGTGGGTATAGATTTGCAACTTTACCTGATGGCAAAGGATACTGTCGGTTTTGTATGGTTCAGGCATTCAGATTCTTTACTGCATAAAAGTGAAGGAAGCACACACAGTCAACCTCTGATAAGAACACGCTTTAATGCAATTGCCGCTTCAAAATTAGACTCCAACGGAATGATTATTCCCGGGTCAGTTTTTCCGGATGGCTCATTAATAGTTAAAGAAATGTTTGACAAAACAAGAACACTCAAAACCTACACAACACTTTACAAAGACCCATCCAATGAGATTGCAGATAACAAAGGTTGGCTTTGGGGTGCTGTTGGAGTTGACGGAACAGTGGAAATTACAGCCTATAGAAAAGGCAGCGCCTGCATAGATTGCCATTTGCAGCCCGACAATATTGATTACATGTTGATGAATAAATTTTATCCCTAACATTTTAGCGAAGTTATCTTAAGACAACTTTTCAACTTGGTGTAAATTATTATTTTTACCCTTATTCAAAAATCATTTTATGAAAAAATACATAGTCCCCTTTGATTTTCAGTCAACAGGAGAATCAGCAGTTAAGTTTGCCGGAGAGTTAGCTAAGGCCACAGGTTCTAATGTTACCCTGTTACACGTAGCAGACAGTGAGGTAACCCAAAAGACAGCGGTTTCAAAAATGAATGAATTTCTTAAATCTAAGGGTTCAGGTCTTTCTTCAGAAGTAGTTGTTGGCAGCCTGGTAGACGATCTGGCAAAGCAATCGATTAAGTTAGATGGTTCTGCAGTTATTATGGCTAAACGAGAGGAAGGAATCCTTCATTCAATATTTGGAAGTAGAGCTATTAAGGTGATAACTGATAGTAGCATTCCATTTATTATAATAAAAGAAGGACAGGCATTCAGTCCTTTCAAAAAAATTGCATTAACGATAGATTCAAAAAGCGAAAGCACTCATGTGTTGGGTGCTGTTGTTCAATTTTGTGAAACTAAAGATTCTCATGTTGTTCTTGTTGGCGGTGTTCAGGATAATGCGGAATTAAAAAGAAAGGTTGATGAAAATATGAGTAGAATGTCAGCACAACTCAAAAGCAATAATATTTCGCATGAAATTGAATTTCTGCCCAGAAAAGGATTTGAGCAAAATCTGATGGAGTTTTGCCAAAAGAAAAGCATTGACCTGATTGCAGCTACTTATTATAAAGATGGCTCCGCACTTTTTTCTTCAAATTTTATAGAACATTTACTGGAAAACAAACAGGGCATTCCCGTATTGACTATAGGAGGGAAAGAGGTTCCTGCATTTCAGAAATTATTCAACAATATGGTTTGTCCTATTTCAGTTGAAAAAATCGATTCGAACATCAGCAGGACAACCGTTTTTTTTAATGTATTGCTGATGGTTGTCTTTCTCATTTCGTACAATCCGATTTTCGCAATTATAGTTGCCGCAGATTATTTTATTCGTGCCGTATTCAAGCCAAAATACAGTCCTCTGCGATACATTGCCGCATTAATCATTGGTTCACTGTCTTTAAAAAGCAAACCGATTAATCTGGCTCCTAAAGTTTTTGCATCAAGATTAGGGATGTTATGTGCTGTGGCATCTGTTGTGTTTTATTTTACGGATATGTACTGGGCTTCAGTAAGTGTAATGGGCTTATTAATGGTACTATCTTTTGCTGATTCGGTTCTCAACTTTTGCGTGGGTTGTTTGATCTATAATTATATTGTTTACCCATTCTACAAACATCGGGTGCGATAATATCATTAGGCGTTAACTGAAAATATATTAAATGCTCCAGAAGCTAAAACAGTTTGCTAACCAAGAAGGCGATTCTCAGGAACAGACCTTCCTCAAATTGCTGATATTAGTGATTGCTCTTATGTGCAGTGCCTGCGGAGTTGCATGGTCAGCAATGTATTATTTTGTTTTCGGTTTCGGGCTAATTGCGTTTTATCCTTTTCTGTTTCTTATTGTTGTTGGTTCGGCAATCATTGTATCGCATTATACAAGGAATTACAAAATACTAGTTTATGCTCAGCTTATCTGCATAACCTGGATATCAGCATTTATACAATGGACTATTGGTGGAATAGACCAAAGCGGTTTTGTTACGGCATGGAGTTTTCTTGGTGTGTTAGGAGCTGTTATCTTTTTATCGCTGCGGCAATCCATTATTTGGATGCTCATGTTTTTATTTATTGTAGTTATATCGGCAGTTTTTGACCCCATGCTGTTAGGATATAAAGTGCCCGTTTCTGATTCTGAAAAAATAATCTTCTATATCATGAATATAGGCACAGCACTTACAGTTGTGTTTGCTGCCTCTGCATGGTTTGTAAAATCCTTACAGTATGAAAAGCAGCGATCAGAAAGTTTACTCTTGAACATTCTTCCGTCTGAAGTTGCCCAAGAATTAAAAATAAGCGGAAAAGTTGAACCTAAAGATTTTGCGAATTTGACCATACTTTTTACCGATTTCATAGACTTTACTAGATTAGCAGGCAGCTTATCAGCTAAAGAACTTGTAGCAGAAATCGACCATTGTTTTAGAGCTTTTGATGACATCACCTCCAACTATAATGTGGAGAAGATAAAGACTATTGGTGATGCCTACATGGCAGTTGGCGGTCAGATGGATGATTATAATTGTGAGCCTTGCCATGTTGTAATGGCAGGCATTGAAATGCAACAGTTCATGCTTCAACGTAAACATGAGAGGATGAAAGAAGGAAAACAATTTTTCGAAATGCGAATAGGAATTCATTCCGGACCTGTGGTGGTTGGAGTAGTTGGAGTGAAGAAATTCCAATATGATATTTGGGGTGATACGGTTAACATAGCAAGCCGAATGGAATCGGCAGGAGAAAACGGACGGGTCAATATTTCGGAAGCTACATACTTTCAAATTAAACACCGCAGCGAGTTTAAATACATTTCACGAGGAAAAATTGAAGCAAAAGGGAAAGGGAAATTAGAGATGTACTTCGTAGAAAGTATTTCCAAAGCAAATGAGTCAAATTAGATATTTGAAATTTTATTCTAACCAATTTTTAAGTTAATAATTATGAAAGATTTTTTAGCCCGTATCTCCAGAATAGGAAGCCTCCCGGAAGACGATGAATATATTATTCTAAGAAAGCAAATTATGATTTACCAGGGATTTGCTATGAGCTTAGGTGGAGTACTTTGGGGTAGTCTTGCTTTGTTTTTCGGATATCCTGTTCCCTCTCTTATTCCTTACGGTTATGTTGTTATTACGGCCTTAAATTTTGTTTGGTTTTCCAAAACAGAAAATTTTGTTTTGGCCAGAAATGTGCAAACAATTATAAGTATGTTTTTGCCATTCGGGCTCCAATGGCTCCTTGGCGGTTTTGCAGTTTCTGGTACTGTAATGATTTGGGCCTTGCTTGCATTAGTATTATCTATAACCTATCAGAGCGTAAGGTCGAGTATTTTTTGGCTATTTACATACGTTTTCATGATGGGCATTTCATTTGCATTTGACGATTATTTTGTGACCCATTTTGGTATGGGAGTTTCTCCTTTTGTATCAAAAGTGTTTCATATTACTAATATTGTTTGCGTTTCAATTATTATTTTGCTTTTATTCCTCTATTTTGTTACAGTAAACGCCAAAAATATTGAACGTGTTAAGTTGACATATATCAAACTTATTACTTCTGAAAAACTGGCTGTACTAGGGCAAATTTCTGCAGGTATTGCGCATGAAGTGAACACACCATTGGGAGCAATCAAATCATCGGCTGAGGAATCTTCAAAAGCTTTCGGAGAAATACTAATGGATTTTATGTGGCTTACAAAGTCCTTGACTGATAGCGATAAGGATATGTTTGTGGAATTTATTGCCACCTCTAATCCCAGTACACAAACATTATCTACCGTTGAAGAAAGACAAATAAAGAAAAAGATGAGAGAAAGTTTTGAGGAACTTGGGATAGCGAATTCGCGATTTATTGCTGAGAGGTTGGTACAGGTAGGAATTTATGAAGTAACACCTGCTATGGAAAAAATCTCTAAGCTTGAACATTTCGAAAAATTAATGATGATTACGTATAATATATTAAATCAGCAGCGTAGTAATCAAACGATACAACTGGCAGTAGACAAAGCTTCGCGCATTGTTAAAGCATTGAAAACATATCTTCATACATCTAATAAAGATCAGGTGGAATCCATTAATCTTCGCAACAACATTGAAACGGTACTCACCATTTATCATAACCGCCTGAAGCAAGGAATACAGGTTATTAAGAACTATGAAGAAGTGCCTGATATTATGGGGCATCCTGACCAACTTAACCAGGTTTGGACCAACCTAATTGTAAATGCTGTACAGGCAATGGATAATAAAGGCATTCTTACGATAGGATTAAAAAAAGAGGATGAGCATATAGTAGTCAGTATAAAAGATTCCGGTAAAGGAATACCAAAAGGAATTCAGGATAAAATATTTGATCCCTTTTTCACAACTAAGGTTTCCGGTGAAGGAAGCGGTCTTGGTTTGGATATTATCAAACGCATAGTGGATGAACATGCTGCCACCATTTCATTTGAATCAATGGAAGGGGAGGGAACTACCTTTTATGTTAAACTACCAATAAATAGAACGGCCGTATGAAAAAAGTACTAAACATCGTTTGTGTAGATGATGAGAAAATTGTTCTCGATAGCCTGAACTCTCAGCTTACCCGGAATTTCGGGAATAACTATAATTATGAATTTGCCGAATCGGCAAAAGAAGCGCTTGAAATTATTGAACAGCTCCGCATGGCTGATGATGAAATGATTTATGTGGTGATTTCAGACTGGCTTATGCCGGGCATGAAAGGAGATGAATTGCTGGAAGAAGTGCGCAGGAAAGTTGAAAATGTAAAAACTATTCTGCTTACAGGCCATATAGACAGCAATGTAATTCTGAATATTGAAAAAACCAGCAAAGGCATTAAAGTAATTCATAAGCCCTGGAACGAAAAAGATTTGATTGATTTGATTAAAGACTAAGAAATGGAAAAGGGTGTTATCCTTTGTGTAGATGATGAACGTGTGGTGCTCAACGGACTGCGTTCGCAATTAGGCAGAGACTTTGGTTCTAAATATGCTATTGAACTTGCCGAAAGTGGAGAAGAAGCGCTTGAGTTAATAAACGAGTTATTGCAATCCGGAAATGAAATTCCTATTGTAATTTCTGATCAGTTGATGCCCGGAATCAAGGGGCATGAATTGCTGAAAAGTATTCACATAATAACCCCGGCAACCTATACTGTTCTGCTCACAGGCCAATCAGATCTTGAAGCTGTAACTGAAGCTGTTAATCATGGTAATCTGTACCGTTATATTTCCAAACCATGGGAAGGAAATGATCTTATTATGACTGTAAGGGAAGCACTCAAAGGTTTTTATCAGGATAAGCAACTGAAAGAACAGAATAAATTACTGGAAAGACATAATAAAGAATTAGAAAAATTAGTGTACGAACGCACTCAGCAATTGCAGGATGCAAAAGATAAGAGTGATGAATTGCTGCTTAATATACTTCCCGAAGAAACAGCAACTGAACTAAAAGAAAAAGGAGAAGCAACAGCGCGGCATTATAAAATGGTAACTGTTCTCTTTACAGATTTTCAAGCCTTTACAAAATCTGCTTCTGAAATTAGTCCGCAAGAACTTATTCAAACACTTAATGAATGTTTTACTTCTTTTGATGATATTATCGGCAGACACAATCTGGAAAAAATAAAAACCATAGGAGATGCCTATATGTGTGCCGGAGGCTTGCCCACATCAAACACTACTAATGCAGTTGATGCTGTTGCAGCTGCTTGTGAAATTGAAAGATGGGTTACAAAATGGAATGAAAACCGAATCATAAAAGGATTAGATAGCTGGGAAATACGAATTGGAGTTCACACCGGTGAATTGATTGCAGGTGTTATTGGCAAAAAGAAATTTGCTTATGATGTTTGGGGCGATGCAGTGAACCTTGCTTCACGAATGGAAACCCACGGGGAAGTTGGTAAAGTGAATATTTCCGGCACAACCTATGATCTCGTAAAAGACAAATTCGTTTGTGAATACCGTTGCAAGTTGCCTGTAAAAGGGAAGGACGTTGTGGACATGTATTTTGTGACAGAATTGAAAAGGTGAGTTTACTTTTTTTGCTGCCTCAGCACACTAAAAATAAGTTCGAAATTTTGTAAAGAAATTACAATACAATCAATTTCCCAAACTGAACAACTTCAGTTTCATTTGAAATGGTGAAATAATAAACTCCTTTCACATTCAGTTTGTAGTCGAATTTTACACTGCCGGGTGACAGATAAATCTTATCTGTTATTTTTCCTGATACATCTGTAACCGTCATTAACAAAGGGTTTTTGCCCTGTAAAAAACCTTCAAAATGTATATTTCCGTTACCTGGGTTTGGGTAATAACGCAGTAAATTTAATTCCGGATTTTCTTCTATAGCAGTAACTACAGAATAACAATGTCCGGGAATATTGGTATCCAACCACTGCAAACGTTGGTTAATCCAGTATTTGAGTGTATCCATTTGCGCATTATAGGTTGTTGCAATAGCTCCCATTTCAGGTGCAGGACCGCTCATACCAAGTATTGGCCATTTCTGGAAATGCCTTGCCTGTGCGTTTTGAACCAGGTTTTTTACACTATCAATGTAGGTGAAAAGATAAGTGGTATCTAAAATAGTTTCGCGGAAACTTTCATACCTGCAACGTAATTCGTTAGCAAAAATGGTATCCTCCAATAAATGAATATACCAACCGGTAGAATAATTATCGGTTACGCAATCGTTCACATGATGTGCCCAGCCTGAACCATCTGTGTTTTCAACAATTGAACAACCGTAAAGATTTTTCCATGCCCAGTCAAAATCCCAGACAGGCCCGGCTTTCAACTTTCCGCCTTTTGAAAATTTATCCTTATGAAAAAAAACACTTTTCTTAAATCCATCTGCATTACGCGCTAATTCATTTACCAGAAAATAATCAATGAACGATTTTACACTCATGTATTTCCGGTATCCGATAACAGTATCTGCAAAATTTGTACTGTATAAAGCAGTTTCCAGACTATCAACAAAAGAGGCTATGTACGTTTTTTGCAAGGGATGAATAACATCGGGTTTAGGATATTCATAAACAAAGTGTACATCAAAACCCGGGTGATCTACTGGAGAATAATTTGATTGAAAACTTGTATTTGCATCCCAGTAATTTTGTTGAAGAATATAACCACCGGTAAGTTCATCACCCGTAGTATCTGCCAAAGTTAATTTTGCAATGTCAACTCTGTTGCTGTCGCGTTTTATTTTTTCAGCCAAAACATAAATGCCTTTATAACTGCTGTCAATGAGCACTTCGCATAAACGTGTGCGCACACTGTAATGCCCCATTTCGCCAAACAGTTTATAGGCAAGAGTATTTCTGATTAAAGAAAGATCATTGTAATTCGAAAGCAATACCCAGTCACTTTCAGCCGGCATTCCTAAAAGTGAAACATCATTGTTTGCTCCCGTTATAGTTCGGGTTTCAAAATTGTAAGGATGCTGTGGAAAGCCCGAAGATGTGGCTCCTCTGATTTCAATTCCTGCATTTCCACTGTACACATTGGAGGGGTCTGTTAAGTAAGTGATTGTGCCGGGACCGTTATATTTTATGTCCATTAACACATCAATTTTTATGTCTTGAGGTATGGTTTGATTCAAAGTATTAATCATAACAATGGGAAGTTCTGAACTGTCGAGCCTAATAGTTCCAAGATCATTTACACAAAGTTTGAAAGTTCCCGTTCCACCACCATAGCCAAAAACCTGAATAAAAAGTTTTTGTCCGGGAGTAAGGTCAGACAAAGTAAGAAATGAAAAATAGCCGTTACCTGCATCATCATCACAGGCCAACGCATGAATATTGGCGCAGCTGGTATCAGACCATATCGCAAGACCTGTATCTGTTAAGCCACCACTGTCGGTTTCAAAACTTAAATTTCCGGAAGGTGGAACAGTC
>CAMDBK010000113.1 GCA_945889235.1 Chitinophaga pinensis | reverse complement strand
ATGAAGTTACGCATACTTTATGCAGTTTTGTTTCTGTCAGTTGCCGGCTCAAATGCCCTGATGGCACAGGATCCAACTTTTTCTCAATACTACTCGAACAAGCTTTATTATAATCCTGCGTTTGCTGGTGCCGACCCGGGACTGCGTGTCAATTTCAATTACCGTAACCTTTGGACATCGCTTAACAGTAATTATGGAACCTATAACTTCAACATGGATATTGCTGACTTTAATGTTGGAGGTGGAATTGGTGCAGTTGTCTTAGGTAATGTTGAGGGCGATGGTTTGCTGAGAACCAACAGTTATGCATTGAATTACTCATACCGGATAACAGTTGTTCCGCGCATGTGCGATGTACATATTGGAATACAAGCTGGTTACAGACAAAAATCAATTGACTGGAGCCGTTTTGTTTTCAGCGACCAGCTTGATCCTGTTTACGGTCAGGTTTATACTTCAGCAGCAAGCCCACCTTCTGATAATAAGAAAGGAATGTTTGATGGAGCAGCTGGTATAATGACCCGTTTTAACATCAAGAAACATCGCAGCCGTAGGATTGTAAGCAGCACTATCGGTTTTTCAGTTCAGCACATTACTCAACCAAACGAATCTTTAATAGGAGGTGTTCAGCGACTTCCCCGGAAATATATCGGAAATTTGAGTTTTATGATTCCTGTTTCAAAGAAAAGAGCGCGAAGCAAGAACCTGACCTACCTCTCACCCAACTTCATCTATGAACGCCAGAGTACTTTGCAAACGTTTAACTTTGGTTTGTTTGCGTTGCGCGCACCGTTGGTAATTGGTGTGTGGTACCGTAACGGTACACCGGCTATTACTCCAAGGCGTACCGATGCATTGATTTTCAGTCTTGGTTTCAGAGGAAGAGATGGTAACGGGGCTTTTATTTACCAGTTTGGATATAGTTATGATTTAACTTTATCAAAAATGTCGGGTTCATCAGGCGGTTCGCACGAGATTTCGTTGCTGCTTGAATTTACTACCGCACGTTTAACTAACCTGCGTTCAAACTCTGCCCGCAGAAAAGCACGTAACTGTTATAACTTTAACGGGCCAAGGAATTTGCCGAAGATTTTTTAAACAGAAACCTTACTCTAAATTAATAAACCTGCAATCTAACGGTTGAAGGTTTTCTTTCAATGTTTGAATAAAACAACTTCCGTAGCGCAAGTAAAACGTACTTATGTTTTCGTGGCGCTCTTGCAATGAATTGGCAGGAAACAATTTCTCACGAATTGATTTGATTTGATTAACAGAGGTTTCGTGTTTCTTCTTTTCAGCACGTTGTATGCGGCTTTCTAATTGCTCAATTACTTTTAATTGTTTCTGTAATTCTGCTTCAATACTGGCTTCTAAAGTTGAATCAACTTTTGTTGCTGTTGCTTTTATGGATGCAAATAGTTCTTTCAGTTTCTGCTGCTCAGCTGCTAAGCTGATTTCAACAGAAGAATGAGCTGCAATAAAATCATTGACCAGGTTCTCTTCTGCTGAGAAAAAATCTTTTGCTGAAAAACCAAGTCTTGCTATTTTTTGTGTGAGATTTTCTTCCGCCACCATTACTGAATTACGTAACACCAAAACAGGAAAAGAAATCTTTGCAGCATCAAACATGCTCTTGTATTGCAGCCAGTAAGCCAACTCCCCTGCCCCACCAATGTAAGCAAGGTTGGGTAAAATATGTTCCTGATACAATGGGCGCAGCACTACATTCGGACTAAACTTTTCAGGATGATTTTCTATTTCTATTTCTAATTCTTCTTTTGAAAAAGCTACAGAAGTATTCAGTACTTCAAACTTGTTTTCGTTTTTAACAATGCGTTCACGTTTTCCTTCTGATAAATAAAAGCAATTGATTTCACGGGGATTTACCTGCGTTTTATAATCCAGCTTTTCTAATTCTGTATTGGTTTCAGAAACCAATTTGTAATTGGTGTTTTGAAAAATATCTTGTTTGAATTGCTGAACAAACCTTTGTTTCAATCTTTTGTCACGTGCATCTAAAATTACCAAGCCGTATTTGCCAAACAATTGGTGGCAAAGGAAACGCATGGCATCCGCAAGATTAGGATGATTAAGATAGGCATCAGAAAAAAGAGAAATCAATTCAGTTGCGTTTTCACTTTCACCAAGAATAGTTTTAAGTTCATCAATAACTGAACGCAGCGATGCTGTTGCAATTTCTCCTGCTGCTCCGTGGTGCTCTTCTTTCCATTCTATCTTTTTTCCAAAAAGATGAATGTGATTTATTTCTGCAAAATCATGGTCTTCGCAGTGCATCCAGTAAACAGGAATAAAATCATTAGCAGGAAATTCCTGCTTTAATTTTTCAGCAAGGTTAATGGTGGAAATGATTTTATAAATGAAATAAAGCGGTCCGGTGAATAGATTTAGCTGGTGTCCTGTAGTTACTGTAAACGTGTTGTTATTTCTAAGCAGTTGAATGTTTGCAAGAACTTTTTCGTTTGCACCTAATGACTTGTTTTGTTGCAACAAAACATCAGCAAGCAACTCTCTTTCTACCTGAATTTTTTTTCTGTCGTTTATCTTTTTACTGAAAGAAGAAAGTTCGGGAGCATATTCGTAAAAGCCTTTTAGTTCTGGCTTTCCGGAAATATAATCCAATATAAGGTTTGAGAAAAAACCTGTTTCTGAATAATGAATGTAAGATGGTTTAAACATAATAATTGCCCCTCGACTACGCTCGGGGTGACAAACAATTAAGAAACAATTTCACCGTAAAGGTCGAAATCTTCGGCAGATGTAATTTTTACGTTTGCAAAATCACCAACACGAACGTAGAATTTCTTTGCGTCAACGAGTACTTCGTTATCCACTTCAGGTGAGTCAAATTCTGTGCGACCTATGAAATGATTTCCTTCTTTTCTATCAAATAGCACTTTGTAGGTTTTGCCGATTTTCTGCTGGTTCAATTCATTTGAAATCTGTTGCTGCGCTTCCATTATCGCCTCTACCCTTTTCTCTTTTGTCTTCGAAGAAACATCATCTTTCAGCAAATAGGCATGAGTATTTTCTTCATGCGAATAAGCAAAAATTCCGAGGCGGTCGAAGCGGGTTTCTTTCACCCATTCCAGCATTTCGTTAAAATCTTCTTTTGTTTCACCGGGGTAGCCGGCAATCAAGGTTGTGCGCAAAGCAATACCGGGAACTTTTTCACGAATGGTTTTCACCAGCTCGCGTGTTTTCTCAGAAGTTGTTCCTCTGCGCATTGATTTGAGCATAGGGTTGGAGATATGTTGCAAAGGCATATCGAGATACTTCACAATTTTCTTATTCTTACGCATTACATCTAATACTTCCTCAGGAAAACCTGAAGGAAAAGCGTAATGCAAACGCAGCCATTCAATACCTTCCACTTCCGATAATTTTTGTAATAGTTCAGCTAATTTTCGTTTGCCGTAAATATCAATTCCGTAATACGTAGAATCCTGTGCGATAATCATTAACTCCTTTACTCCTTTAGCAGCAAGGTTTTCCGCTTCTTTCACTAATTCTTCAATCGGTTTTGAAATATGTTTCCCGCGCATTAAAGGAATAGCGCAAAACGAACAGGGACGGTCGCAACCTTCTGAAATTTTGAAATATGCATAATGTGAAGGCGTTGTAATAATGCGCTCACCAATGAGTTCGTGCTTGTAATCAGCACCCAGCACTTTCAATAATTTAGGTAAATCACGTGTACCGAAATACTGGTCAACATTGGGAATTTCTTTTTCCAATTCAGGTTTGTAGCGCTCGGATAGACAGCCTGTAACAAATACTTTATCCACTAAACCACGCTGCTTGGCATCGGCAAAACGAACAATTGTATCAATGCTTTCCTGTTTGGCATTATCAATAAAACCGCAAGTATTGATGACAATAATATTTGCATCGTCTTTCGTGCTTTCATGAACGGCATCTTTGCCATTGGCTTTCAGCTGACCTAATAAAACTTCTGAATCATAAATATTCTTGGAGCAGCCAAGAGTGATGACATTAATCTTATTCTTTCTGGTTGATTTTGTTCTCATTTAATGTTTGCTCGCAAAGGTGCAAAGACGCTAAGTTTATTTAAAAAGGCTATCAACAAACTCGTTTTTATTAAATATCTGTAAATGGTCTATTCCCTCTCCTACTCCAATGTATTTCACAGGTATTTTAAACAGGTCTGAAATACCAATCACTACACCACCTTTTGCTGTGCCGTCTAATTTAGTTAATGCAAGTGCGTTCACTTCTGTTGCCAATGTAAATTGTTTTGCCTGTTCAATGGCATTTTGTCCGGTTGATGCATCCAACACCAATAAAATCTCATGCGGTGCATCAGGAATTACCTTTTGCATAACACGTTTAATCTTTGAAAGTTCGTTCATCAGGTTCACTTTATTGTGCAATCTGCCAGCTGTATCAATAATTACTACATCAGCATTTTGTTTTAATGCTTCAGTTACTGCTTCAAAAGCAACCGAAGCTGGATCGGCATTCATTCCCTGATTAATGACAGGAACTCCAACTCTTGTTCCCCATATTTTCAATTGCTCAACTGCTGCGGCACGAAAAGTATCACCAGCACCCAGCATTACATTCTTCCCGGCTTTTTTCAACTGATTGGCAAGTTTACCGATGGTGGTGGTTTTTCCTACACCATTTACACCAACCACCATTATTACATAGGGTTTTATTCCAACCGGAGTAGTGAATTCAGTAACATCATCGCTATTATTTTCGGCAAGCAATGAAGAAATTTCCTCTTTTAATAATCTGTTTAGTTCTGAAGCACCAAGGTATTTATCTTTTTTAACCCGCTCTTCAATTCGTGCAATAATTTTCAGAGTTGTTTCAACGCCTACATCACTACTGATAAGGATTTCTTCAAGGTTGTCAAGCACATCAGCATCAACAGAAGATTTCCCTACAACTGCTTTGGTAAGACGCGAAAACACGCTTTCACGCGTTTTCTCCAAACCTTTGTCAAGGCTTTCTTTTTTGTCTTTTGAGAAGATGCTGAAAATGCTCATTTCTTATTTACTATCGTCATGCTGAACTTGTTTCAGCATCTTTATTATGAGACCCTGAAACAAGTTCAGGGTGACGTATTCCATTAAACAAAAAAAGCTTCTTCCTGAGGAGAAAGAAGCTTTGAATTCGTTAAGCTGTTTATTAGTTTTCTTTCAGGAAATCTTTCACGTGGTCGTTGTGAACTACTTCAGTTTTGAAAGAATATGCACCGGTTTTAGGTGATTTTACCATTTTAATCACTTTCGTGAAATTTCTTCCGGTTCCTGATTTCAGCGTTGCTACGGTTTTCTTTGCCATGTTATTTTAATTTGAAAATGTATTAATTTGAAAGTTTGAAAATGAAGATAAACCAATTCTCAAATTGATCAATCTTCAAATTTTCAAATTACTTGATTTCTTTGTGAACAGTCATTTTCTTCAAAATCGGGTTGTATTTTTTCAACTCAATTCTGTCGGTAGTGTTTTTCTTGTTTTTGGTGGTGATGTAACGTGAAGTCCCGGCTACACCACTGGTTTTATGCTCTGTGCACTCAAGAATTACCTGTATTCTGCTTCCTCTTTTAGCCATTTTGTTCTTATTTTTTTATTAAGGGCTGCAAATGTAGAAATTTATTTGAAACAATTGTTAAAAAAAATCACCCGAACTATTTCCTTCACTAAAGTACAATGAGTAGAGAATTCTACCTGAATTCTGAAGCCATTGAATTAATGGATTATATCGTTGACTGGTGAGTTATAATTTAAAGTAGAAAATCCCATGGTTATATGCTGTTTTTCCTGAATGGTCGAAATTAAATGAGTCTTCTTGACTTCCCATCTGAAAATCAATACATTTGCTTAGTGTTTTTATCCGTAGAATGAACAAAAATATAAATACTTTCACGTTTTAACGTATGTTTAAATGCGTTAAACCAATCGCATTCTTACTACAATTCCTTGCTTTTTCAGGCTGGGTAACTAACTGTTATTCACAATGCGATAATGCTGATTTTGCGCAAAATAATTTTAATAACTGGGTAGGCAGAACAGGCAGCTGTTGCGGAATTAATACACCCAATGTTGGAATTGTTGCTGGGCGGCACACCATTATGACCGGGGCAGGAACAGACCCAATTGCGTGTAACGATATTACTGTTGTTGCCCCTGGATATACCTCTTCAGCGAGGTTAGGAAATAGCAATGTTGGTTGTGAAGCTGAACGCCTCTCCTATACCTATAATGTTACTCCTGCCAGTGCTCTTTTCACTTATCAGTACGCAGTAGTTTTAGAAGATCCAGGGCATTCTGTTGCTGACCAACCTCGTTTTGAAATCAGAGTTTTAAATGCGGCAGGACAATTAGTAAGCCAGCAATGCGGTTATTATTCTGTTACTTCAGCAGCCAATATTCAGGGGTTCCGTAACTGCGGAGGTGTTCGTTATCGCGCATGGACACCTGTTGGAATTGACCTTTCGGCATTTATAGGCCAAAATATTACAGTTGAATTTTCAACAGGCGACTGTGGTTTATGCGGACATTTTGGATATGCTTATATTGTAGCAGAATGCAATCCATTAGAATTAGAAGTTGATTATTGCCCCGCCAACAGCAATATTGCCACACTTACCGCACCAAGTGGATTCAGCTATCAATGGAATACTGGAGCAACATCACAAAGTATACAGGTTTCAAATCCTGTAAACGGTGCTCAATATTCATGCTTGCTCACGGCTGTTACCGGGTGCCAGGTTACTGTTTCAGCAAACATAGCTGCTACGGCAATCAATACTGATTTTACAAATACAGTTGCCTGTCCGGGTGAACAAATTCAGTTTACTGATATTACCAATTCCAATATAGGAACTGTTGTTTCGTGGGACTGGGATTTTGGTGACGGAACAACTGACAATGTTCAAAACCCTGTGCATACGTATGCTACCAGCGGAATATACAGCGTTACGCTTACTACAGTTACATCCAATAATTGTCAGGGAACAATCAGCAAACCGGTTGACATTAATCCTTTTCCGGTTGTTAATTTTACCGCTCCTCCTGTTTGCGAATCATTTGCTGTAAACTTTGCAAACGGAACGCTTTTCCCTACTACCATTGGCGCTTGGAGTTGGGATTTTGGTGATGGTTCGGCACTGAATACAGCCAACTGGGATGCACAACACAATTACCCTGCAGGAAATTACAATGCAACACTTATCTGCTACTCACAAAATTTAGCCTGCACAGATACCTTCACTGCGCCCGTTGTTGTTTCTCCTTTACCAACTGCTGACTTTACGTTTACGGATGTGTGCCATGGAAATCCGGTTGATTTTACTAACACATCACAAGGAACCATCAGCAATTCCACATGGGATTTCGGTGATAATTCCATACCACTTTACATCACTTCACCTACACATATTTTTATTGCTTCGGGAAATTATAACACTACCCTGATTATTACAAGCAGTGATGGTTGTGTTGATTCAATTACACAAAATGTTACGGTAACAGCGCAGCCTGTATCACAATTTTCTTTCAATAATGCATGTATAGGGGCTGCAGTAAACTTTACAAACCAAAGTATTATTTCACCGCCATTTTTAATTAATGAATGGGAATGGGATTTTGGTGATGGAAGTGCTATTAACACTACTGACTGGGAGCCACAACACAGTTATCCTTCTGCCGGAACTTATTATATAAGGTTGACAACATGGTCTGATAATCTTGTTTGCTCAGATGTTCTTATTGATTCAGTTTATGTTTATGAACAACCAATAGTAGATTTTACATTTACAAATGTGTGTCAGTTTACAGCCATTGATTTTACCAACTTATCAGTGGGAGAGATAACAGACTGGGAATGGAACTTTGGTGACGGAAGTCCACATAATTTTAATTCCACGATTGGCCATACCTTCAACACACCTGGTGATTTTGATGTTTCACTTACAGCTACAACTATTTATGGCTGTGTTGATTCTGCTGTAAACACAATCACCGTTTACTCACAACCAACAGCCGCGTTCAGTTCAGAAGATGTATGCCACGGATTTACAACACAGTTTACTGATCAATCAACAACAGCAGCGCCCGGAACTATTGCAAACTGGCAGTGGAATTTTTCAGATGCAACTGCATTTGATAACACTGCTTCGCCAACACACCTGTATGCAAATCCAGGAAACTACAACGTAGTTCATACTGTAGTTTCTGATCAGGGTTGTGTTGATTCAATAATTCAAACCGTAATTATAAATCCTAATCCTATAGTAGATTTTATTGGCGAACCTGACCGGGGCTGCTCACCACTTTTAGTTGATTTCCATGACCTATCAGGAATACTTACAGGAACTAATGTTGAATGGAACTGGACCTTTGGAGAAACAAACACTTCAACCCTTCAACATCCTTCTCATTATTTTCTTAATGTTTCATCCATTGTTCCTATAACGTATAATGTAACTTTAAATGTTATTTCTAACGAGGGTTGTTCAACTTCAGTAACCAAAGAAAACTATATAACTGTTTACCCCATTCCAAAAGCGGGATTTACTTTCACACCACAGGTTACAACTGTAATTTACCCTCAAATTGAATTTACTGATTTATCACAGGAAGCAACACAATGGAACTGGAATTTCGGAGATTATCAGGTGAATAATACTTCCACATTTCAGAACCCCGTTTACAATTATTCCGACACGGGTGTATTTACCATAACGCAGGTTGTGTACAATGATTTCAGGTGCTCAGATAC
>CAMDBK010000112.1 GCA_945889235.1 Chitinophaga pinensis | reverse complement strand
TGTAAATGAAAAACAGGTTGAGAGATTTTTAGAAGAACAATATATAATGTTGATGGAATTTGTGACAAAACGCGAATATAAATTCAAAGGAAGAAACAATGAAAAGGTAATTGCCTCAAGAGTTTCAGGGTTTAAAAATCCTGATTTTGCTATGCTGGGAACGCAAATGCAGAGTTTTTCTTTTTATGAAGATTATTTCAATCTCGGTCAGCAGAAATTTTTGAATCCTGTAAGTGAAGGAAGCACTACAAAATATTTTTTTCTTATTGAAGACACTCTTTACACCGATAAAGACAGCATTTTTGTAATCTCCTACAAACCTTATTCCGGTAGAAATTTTGACGGACTTGTTGGTTTACTTTACATCACAACCGATGGTTGGGCTATTCAAAATGTTATTGCTGAAGCAACAGACCAGCAAGGTGTTGGAATAAAAATTCAACAGCAATATGAAAAGAAAGCAGGTCATTGGTTTCCTGTAAAATTGAACACCGATATACTGGCGAATGGCATTAATTTGAATGGCTATAAATTAAAAGGTGTTGGTCGTGGTTATCTCGACAGCATTCAGATTGAACAGCCTGTAAATAAAAAAGATTTCAGACGAGTTGAACTTGATATTTTACCGACTGCAACAAGAAGAGATGAGGCGTTTTGGAATTTATATCGCAAGGATACGCTGATTGCAAAGGAAACCAAAACCTATCATGTGATTGACAGTCTGGGAAAAGAATTCAAATTTGATTTAAGATTAAAAGCATTAACAGCGTTAATTACAGGAAAAATTCCGATACGTTTTATTGATTTGGATTTAAACAGACTTATTGCTGCTAATACTTACGAGTCTGTTCGTTTGGGTTTAGGTATTTATACAAACGACCGGATTTCACGCTTCTTCAATGTTGGTGGTTACTTCGGCTATGGCTTTCGTGATAAGGGTTTCAAGTATGGAACTAATGCTGTTATTATTTTCCATAAGGAATCAGAAACAATGTTGAGACTAAACTGGTTTCACGATATTCCGGAATCAGGAAAAACAGTTTTTGCACTTGACAGAAGACCAACATTTATGGAAGCATACCGAAATTATTGGGTTGGCAGAAGGGACATTGTTGAACAATACGAAGCTGCGTTTTCATTTCGCCTTTTTCAATATTTAAAAATTCAGTTGGCAGGAAGAAAACAGTTTAATACACCTGCCGATAATTATTTGTTTGGAAAATCATCTGAAGGAGTTACTGCCGGAGTAAATCGTTTTGAATTTACTGAAGCTGAACTTGGTTTTAAATTTGCTTTCCGTGAAAAATTTCTGCGTGCAGGAAGAATGGAATTTTCGGCCGGAACAAAGTTTCCTGTTCTGTGGCTTACAGTTACCAAAGGCTTTAACAACCTGCTCGGAGGCGCTTATGATTACTGGAAAATTGATGCAAAAATTGAGAAATCATTTTTTATAAAATCACTGGGTAAAGAAAGTGTTCAGTTGATGGGTGGAATTGTAACATCAGATGTTCCCTACTCAAAATTATTTAACGGAAGAGGTAGTTATCAAAAATATCCAATAGCAACGGAGAATAGTTTTGAAACTATGGGAATGAATGAATTTCTTGCCAGTCGTTACATTGTGTTATTTCACAAACACGATTTTGGAAGTTTGTTAGTGCGCTACAAAAAATTTCGTCCCGATATTGTGCTCCTCAACTACATTGGTTTTGGATATTTAAATAATCCTCAAAATCATTTTAACCGCGCTGCGCTGTCGTTTGAGAAAGGTTATTTTGAAACCGGAATTGCAATCAACAATATTCTGCGTGTTAATTTGCTTGGGTTAGGAGCAAGTGTTCACTATCGTTACGGTGGTTATCAAAATGCAAAACTCATCGACAATTTTGCTTTCAAACTGACGATGAGTATTGCTTTGATGAATTAATTCTGCTGCTCTATTTTGTAAAGTGTTCTTTCCGAACTTTCGCAAAGAGGAATAAACTTTTGATACAGTTCTCCTACTTTTTCTGCACTCAGCCATTGATAATTTTTTAAACCGATGTGAATAAAATCACGAAGTTGCAGTTCAACCACCAGCGTGTAAGAAGGCCCTGTAATATCAGTCATAATGCGGACTTTAGGGCCATCTTTGATTTTACTCATTTCATCAATCATTTCTTTCCAAAGTGAAAGTGCGTCTTTCATTTTTCCAAATTTAATTCTGAATTCGTTGCGTTCTATCATCATGATTTTTATGTTTTAATTTTATGCTAAAATAAAAAAAACATATCTATCATCTTTCCGAAAGTTTCAAGCTTTCGGAAAGATTGACATACACACTATTTTTTCGTCAGCAAATCATCTTCCTGCAAATAACTGTTAATGACTTCTACCAACAAATCATTCAGATATTCTACATCATATTTTCCGATAGTAGGTTCAATGTGTGAATTTCCAATTCCGCTGTGGTCAGTAAGAAATACGTATGTTCCGCCTGTTGACACCGAAAGAAAGCGCATGAGAAATTCTGTGTTTTTATCCACACCGCTTGAAGCAACAGGTATCACACGAATTCCTTTTGCCGCTGCAATTTTTGTCACTTCCTGAATCTTTTTGATGTTCTCATCAGTCAGATGCGGAGGAGCATCCAAAACAAAAAACATCAGTCGGGCAGATGCACTTGAACTCCATTCATGATTTTTTATTGCATCTTCAAAACCCTCTTCCACTGCTTCTTCATAATCGCCACCACCTCCAGCACTTTGTTCGTTTAATTGTGCTAAAGCAACACTCACGTTTTCAGTAAATGGATAAGAACGAACCACATAATCATCGCCTTTATCACGATAAACATTATTGCTCACGCGTACAGTCAGCATTTGCTGCTGTGTACGTTTAACGCGTGAAATAACATCGTTTAGTTCATCACTGATGTATCCCATTTCATCACCCATTGAGCCGGTAGCATCAATCATAAACATAATATCAAGAACCTTTGAAGGTTTTGATGCACTTGCAAAATCAAGTTCAATTATTTTGTCGGGAGTTCTTCCTAAAGTTTGTGAAATAAAATTTGTTTTGTCGCCCACTTCCACATCAAAAACAGTTTCATCTTTTTGAAACATATTTGCAAACAGAAACGCTTCACCTTTATTATCGGTGCGGGTTTCCCAGATTATTTTTCCGCTGCGGTCTTTAAGTTTTACGGGAACATCCTGTGCAATATCTTTTCCGTTTTTTACTTTTATAACATAGCGTTCTTCAGGATTGAATTTCCAGGTGTCTTTCATTTTACTCCAGTCACTTTTTTTCAAAACATCAGTGAAAAAGTCCCAGTTGCCGTTGTCGCTCCAGTTGCCTGCAGTAAGTTTTCCTGCGGTAGAATATTTTTCAGGCTCTGCCATCAATTTGACTTTTGATTCGCGTTCTGCTTTCAATGATTTAATTTCAACAGATTTATGTTCTCTTCTGCTTTCTTCTTTATACATTTTTGCAGGAGCAGATTCCGAAAGACTTATTGTAGCAGGAGTCATGTCATAAGCTCTGCCTTCCCCGTCAGATGAGGCTTTTCCTGCAGAAGATCTGCTGCCCCTTGAGAAAAATCCTGTTACTTCATCCGCAAATGATACTTCACTTTCTTTTGTAACAGCGTAGTCGCTTTCCTCTGTGATTACTGTTACTTCAGAAAGCTTTTCAGTTGTTGTTTCCAGCAAAAAATCTTCAACTGTTGATTCGCCTTTTTTTATTTCAACACCAGAACGTATTAAAGTTTTAAAACCTGCAAGGCTTACTTTTAGGTCATACAATCCTTCTGTAATTTCTTTGAAGGAATAACGACCGTCAAAATCTGTTGTTGATTTGGTTACTAAAATTCCTTTTTGTTCTAAAGAAATTAATGCGAAGGGAATTGGTTCGCCAGTTGTTTTGTCTTTCACAATTCCTGAAATAGTTGTGGTTTCAATGAAACCGAATCCCAAGGCAAGTGTAGCAAATAGCGGGATAAATAAGAAGATTAATGTTTTCATGTTACGTGTGTTTAAGGGTTTAACAATAAATTGAAATCAGCCATTAGATGCATCGAAATACTTTATTCCATAAAGCGCGAAAAATCTTTTATTATTGTTGTCTGAAAATGAAAACTATTATCATCATTCCTGCGCGTTATGCATCAACCCGTTTTCCGGGAAAGCCGTTAGCTGATATTGGCGGGAAGGCCATGATACAGCGGGTTTACGAGCAAGCAGTAAAATCAGTAGTTGCTGAAAAAATTATTGTCGCCACAGATGATGAACGTATTTTTTCCCATGTCAAAAATTTTGGAGCTCAAGTGGTAATGACTTCCCCGGAACACAAAAGCGGAACCGACAGGTGTTTTGAAGCATTGGAAAAAACAGATGAAAACTTTGATGTGGTTATAAATCTGCAAGGCGATGAACCCTTTGTTCAGCCTGAACAATTACGGAAAATCAACTCCTGTTTTTCAGATTCAACTTGTACGATTGCTACGCTTGTAAAGAAGATTGATAATAAATCTGACATTGAAAATTCGAATGTGGTTAAGGTTGTTAAAGATGAGAACGACTATGCTTTGTATTTCAGCAGAAGTACAATTCCCTTTAATCGCGGGAAAGAAAATGAACCAACGTATTTCAAACATCTGGGTTTATATGCTTACCGCACCGCAACATTGAAAGAAATCACGGCACTTCGGCCTTCAGCGCTTGAACTTGCTGAATCACTGGAACAATTGCGGTGGCTTGAGAACGGATACAAAATCAAAGTAGCTGAAACTGAACTTGAAAGCATGGCTATTGATACGCCTGATGACCTGAAACGTGCGCAGGAGCTTTATTTTTCGCGCTAAGTTTTTACCTTTGCAATGAAATGAACCAAACGGGAAAATATATTTCTGAACTTTTGCTGGAGCACGATTGCGTGGTAGTTCCTGGGCTTGGCGGCTTTGTGGCTAATTACGCACCGGCAGAAATCAATGCTTCACGACATACTATTTTTCCTCCGTACAAAAAAATAGTTTTTAATCGTAAGCTTAAAAACAATGATGGTTTGCTGGCTGAATATATTTCAGCTGTTGAGAATAAATCATTTAGTGAAGCAACAATTTTCCTGAATCAATTTGCCGAAAATTTAATTCAGCGCCTTGAGAAAGGCGAAACAATTTTGATTGAAAGTGTGGGCGCACTTACGATGGGCGCAGAAAAAAATATTCAGTTTGAACCCAATACAAGCACCAACCTGCTTCTTTCTTCATTCGGATTTGAGAGCATACAGGTTTTACCTGTTAACCGTGAAACAAAGAAAATAAAAGAGCCTGTTTTTGTAAACCGTGAAGGAAAACGAATTGACCAAAAATCAGTTCTTAAAAAAATTGCGCCCTATGTTGCAGTTCCGTTATTGGTTCTATTAATGTGGCTGCCTTTTGCAACAGGAGTAATTAAAGAAGAGAAAATAAATTTCTCGCGCATCAATCCTTTTTACAATTCGCCTGCGCCAGTTTATTCACCCGCACAACTTTACGAACCCTTTATTCAGCCTGCTCAATACGCATCTATTTTTGATTATGAAGCTGAAGGCAGAGCGATAAAATATTCGTTTACTGAAAGTTCAATTGCCGACAGTATTTCGACCGGAGTGATTGTTAGTTTGGGTGGAAGCACAGAAGTAATAGAAGAAAGAAATATAGATGCTTCGACTACGCTCAGCATGACATCAGAAAAAAAATATCACATCATTGGCGGAGCTTTTAAATACAGTGATTTAGCTGAATTATTAGTTGCTGATTTACGTAAAAAGGGATTTGGTGCTTACATTCTTGACGAACCTAACGAAGCGTTGCAAAAAGTTTGTTATGAAGGATTTCCTGGTAAGAGCGAAGCAATTATTAAACTGCGGGAAATTCAGAATACAAACCCCGATGCCTGGGTTTACAGAAAAGATTAACAATCTGTTTTGGGAAACAAAACATCAATAATAAATCTCAGTTTAATTTTTTTTCAAAAGGTTATTAAAAATTTCCGGATACCTCATTTAGTTCTTGTTATTTGGCTTTACGGAATTTTCAGTAATCATTATTGGAAGAATAATGACCAGTATCATTTAAAGCCTTGGAAAAACAAAGAAATAATAAACAATGATATTATTGTATACTACGAATATTTACCGGCCTTTTTTATATTTCACGATCCAAGTTTCAAGTTTGCCGATAATCTACCTAAACAATTCAACGGAAAAATATGGCTTGTGACAGGTAAGGATGGAAAAAAATATCCTAAAATGACTATGGGGCTATCTATATTATATGCCCCTTTTTTCTTTGCCGGACACCTGAGTGCAAAACTCCTCAATTACACTGCTGACGGGTATACCATGCCCTATTTATTTTTTCTATCATTCAGCGGTGTTTTCTATGCTTTTATTGGATTATTATTTTTAGAAAAAACACTGAAAATCTATTTTTCATCATTGATAACTTCAATGGTTATCCTGTCAGTTGGCCTGGCTACTAACCTTTATTTTTATACAGTATATGAAGGTCCATTGGCTCACGCACATAATTTTTTTCTTATTTCTGTTTTTCTGTATTATTCTATCCGATGGCATGAGAAAACAGATTATCGCACATCCATTATGTTAGGTTTTCTGTTCGGTTTAATTTTCCTTATCAGACCGGTAAATGCACTTGTAATACTTATCCCGGTGCTTTACGGGATAAAAGATTTCAAGTCCCTTACTTCAAAAATAAAATTAATCTTTAGCAATTATCTTAAAATTTTAGTTGCACTTTTTTTTGCGTTTGCCGCAATTTTACCACAACTAATTTTTTGGAAATCAATAAGCGGAAATTGGTTCGTTTATACCTACGGAAAAGAAAGCTTTTATTTTAGTAATCCACATATAGTTGAAGGTTTAATTAGTTATAGAAATGGATGGTTGCTTTATACTCCAATTATGTTATTTTCAATTGCAGGAATTTTTTTTCTGAAAAAATATTTGGATGAATTGAAATTGTCTATTATCCTTTTTTTCTGTGTAAATGTTTATGTGGTCTTTAGCTGGTGGTGTTGGTGGTATGGCGGATTCAGCATAAGAGCAATGGTGGATTGCTACGGTATTTTATGTATACCGCAAGGCGCATTTTACGCAAAAATGTTAAATATCAAGTATTTCAAATACTTAATTTTCGCAGTTTTTGCAGTTTTTGTTTATCTGAATATTTTCCAGACAATGCAGTATACATACCTGTATGTCCATTATAACAGCACAACGCGCAATTCTTATTGGTCTGCTTTTATGAAAAAACAGCCACCGAAAAATTACTGGGATTTGCTTAAAAATCCTGATCATGAAGCAGCAGTTGAAGGAAAAGAGGAGTCTCAAGGCGCGGAATGTTTTCCCTGAAAATCAGTTCTCGTTTTTTGTTCTCGAGCTTTTGTAAAGTTTAGCTGCAACAAACAATAGCAGCCCGAAAACAAGCAATCCGCCCAGACCCCATAGGAAGCCAAAGCTGTTTTTAAGAACAATAATGAACACGATTGCAAACAGCAGCAGTGTTGCAATTTCATTGAATAGGCGCAAGATGAACGAAGAAGATTTTATCTCATCGTTTTGCAGTTGGTTATAAATGCGGTGGCAGTAAAAATGATAAAGAACAAGGGTTACAACGAAAGCTATCTTCAGTTGCATGTATGGTTCATAAAATAAATCGTAACCTAAAAGCAACCATGTTCCCGATACCAAAACAAAGATCATTGAAGGCCAGGTAATGATATACCACAGGCGCGTTTCCATGGTTTTGTATTGTGTCTGTAAAATATCTTTTGCAGGTTGTTCTTTTTTTTCGGCTTCGGTGTGGTAAATAAAAAGCCGTACGATATAAAACAAACCCGAAAACCAGGTTACTACAAAAATAATGTGTAGTGCTTTTATGATTTGTAAGGTTTGTATTTCCATGTTTTTGTTCCCCTCTCCTTTTGGAGAGGGGTTAGGGGTGAGGCTATTTTGTCCAAATCCGTGTATTCAATCCAAGCTCTTCCGCAATATCAAACAGATTTTTTATCAGTAGGTAATGCTTTTCAATTGTTTCATAATCGTCAATATTTCCGAACAAATTCGGTGCAAAAAAATCTTTGCTGTTTGAAATGCCGATGTATAAACTTCCTTTACGGAAAGCGAGATATACATCGTTTGAAAATTTATTTTTCAGTGCAGTTATTTTTTGCATAAGCGAAGGCGAAAGAATGTAACGTGCCTCCTGTTGGTCGTTTGAAAAAACAGCAAACAGATTTTCAAATTCAACATCTTCCATGTACACCAATTTTGTTTCAGGTCGTGCAACACTTCCTATGCTTTTATTCAATGATTCACCAAGATAAGAGCCGAAAAATTCTCTTGAAAAATCAGGCACCACAAATGTTTCGCCCGAAAAATTCTTATTGAAATCTGCTTTATAAAAAATGCCTCTGAACAGATCGGTGTAAGAAACTTCTGTTTTCCCACCGCTGTGTTTTACTTCCTTTTGTATTACATGCAACTGCGAAAATTCAAAAGCAGTTTTATCACTTTTGCCGGTAAAATGATCAGAGCCTTCATAGTCCCAGATGGTTTGAGCGGGAAAGAGCTTGCTCTCTTCAAACACACGTTGCTCAATGCATTTATCTGTACTGTATTCAGCGCCCGGGTTTGCATACTTTACAATTTCGGGCAGCAGCCCGCTTTTATATTTCGCGTAAAAATTATTCTCAACCTTTTCAAGCAACTTAAACGGAAGCATAAGCACA
>CAMDBK010000111.1 GCA_945889235.1 Chitinophaga pinensis | reverse complement strand
GTAGTAATCTTCGCCAAATAAATCAAGCCACCACTTGAAAACTTTTTCTCCTTCTTCTTCGCCTTTTCTCAAAATAGTCTGCGGCACTTCTGCTCCAATGCAGCATGTAGTTGCAATCAATCCTTTATGATATTTCAGAATTAATTCCTTGTCAATACGCGGCCATTTACTGTAAAGCCCTTCGATGTATCCGAGCGAACAAAGCTTGCTGAGGTTCTTATAGCCTTCGGCATTTTTTGCCAGTAATAATTGATGGTGGCGTTTGTCTTTATTTTCTTTTGTAAACTGTTTTTTATGGCGGTCTTCAACAACATAAAACTCGCAGCCTACAATGGGTTTTACCTTTAGGCGTTTATCAGCTTTATCACCTGGATTCAGTTTGTGCTTGTAAGCCTCAGCCACAAATTTGAAAACGCCAAACATATTGCCATGGTCAGTAATGGCAAGCGCATTCATATTATCAGAAATTGCTTTTTTATAAAGCTTCCCAATATCAGCAGCGCCATCAAGCAATGAAAACTGGGTATGGACGTGCAGATGTGAAAAAGAGGGCATGAGGAAAAATTGCGGGAAGAAAAACTAAAAACCTTACGTGCAAAAATAGGGTTTCACTTTCTTCAAAAAATGAATGTTGAAAAATATTCTTTCCGAATATTTTCAATGACTTTTATGTTCTTCCCGGATGATGTCAATGGCAAGTGTAAGCATCATCACAATGAATAAAACAAATGCAGTTAACATGGTTTTACATTATTGGTTATGCTATTAGTAACTCCGTATTTCATGTTTTATTACTTTTGTAGTATGACATCTGTGGAAATAATACAAAAACTAAAAGAGGAATTACCTTTCCTGCGTTCACGATTTGGAGTGGATGAGATTGGACTTTTTGGGTCTTATGTAAGAAATGAGGCTGAAGTTGACAGCGATGTGGATATATTGGTAAAGCTAAAACAGCCAAGCTATTTGAAGCTTGCCGGGTTATTGACTTACTTAGAAAATCTACTCAGTAAAAAAGTGGATATCACAACCAAGCATACACAACTTTCACCACGGTTTTTAAACCGAATAGAAAAAGAAATTATTTATGCTTGATGAAAATCTCAAAGACGATATTCTTCTTATTCTTGAACATCTTGACGAGATAAACGCCTATTTTGAAGAGGTGAAACAACCTTCTGATTTTATTACTTCAAAACAAGGAAAGGCATATTACGATGCTATACTTATGCACCTGCAGGTTTCAGGTGAAATCCTGAAAAAATGTTACCAAGAAAACCCAACCATTTTTAACCAGTATACAGAAATTCCTTGGACTGAGATAATCCGTTTGCGCGACCTTATCTCTCATCATTACGATAAACTTGAACAAGAAATAGTTTTTGACATTTGCAGCAATCATATTCAGCCGTTGAGAAAAGTATTATCATCTATTCAATGAGTAATGGAAATTCGTCCTCTCTTATTATTATTTTTGACGCTTTAGAAAGAAGAAAACCATGACCGAACACAAGCAGGAACCCATTATTGAACTCTCAAATGTTTCTGTTTTCCAGCGAAATAATTTAGTGCTGAGTGATATTTCACTTACAATAAATAAAGGCGAGTTTGTTTATCTGATTGGGCGCACAGGCAGCGGTAAGAGCAGTTTTATGCGAACGCTGTATGCCGACCTTCCTTTGCTGAAAGGCGATGCAACTGTTGCCGGTTATCAGCTTGAAAAAATTACAGAAAATGAAATTCCGTTTCTGCGCAGAAAACTTGGGATTGTATTTCAGGATTTTCAACTGCTTTCTGACAGGAATGTGCACGATAATCTTGTATTTGTGATGCGCGCTACAGGCTGGGATGACAAATCTAAAATTGACCAGAAGATTAAAGAAGTGCTGGAACGTACCGGACTTTCAGGAAGAGGAAGTAAAATGACTCATCAGCTTTCGGGCGGTGAACAGCAACGTGTTTCCATTGCGCGTGCTTTGGTAAACGATCCTGATTTAATTCTTGCTGATGAGCCAACCGGAAACCTTGACCCCGACACATCTTTGGGAATTTTACAACTGATGATTGAAATAAGTAAAAACGGAAAAACAGTAATTATGGCAACTCATAATTATTCGTTTTTTAAACGTTTTTCAGCAAGGACTTTAAAATGTGAGCACGGTATTATTATTGAAATGCCGCAACGCCAGCAAATCAACCCGCAGCAACAGGTTGAGGAAGATAGATAACCTTAATAAGTTTCAAAATATTTTCGCGGTTTCCAAACCCACTCAAAAGAATTTTCTTTCTTTTTTCAATTTCGTTTTCCGTGAATTGAGTTTCAAATAATTTCTTCACAGTTGCCTGCATTTCTTCTGAAGTATTGGCAACCGTACAAATTTCTTCCAGCCCTGTGTTTTCAACCATAAACGAATTAACAACACAATGTCTTCCGCTGTAAAGCGCAGCCAGCAGTTTTAATTTAATTCCGGTTGACTGAAACGTAGGCAGAATATTTATTTGAGCATCTGCAATCAGTTGGTAAATCTCATCGGTTTCAATATCACTTTTAAGAGCTATGTGTTTGTATTTTGAAACAGCCTCTTTCAACTCCTTTGATGGTTTATTTCCTGCAATTACAAATGGTATTTTTAAATCACCAAAAACCTGATTGACCAGAAACAGTGCTGCTTCATTGTTTTCGCCCACTTCAAGGCTTCCGTGATACAAGACAAATTCGCCTTTCCCCGATTTTATTTCAACTTTCTCATTCGGGTGAAAAGCACTTATATGAAAAACATTCCTGTATTTCTGTGAAAAATAATCTGCATCATTTTTTGAAATGGAAGCCACACCATTAGCATGATTCAATACTTTTTCAAAACGCTGCAATTTGTATGACTCGTTATAGAAATAATATTTTTTAAAAACATCTCTCTCAACACGCGCAAGATTTAAATAATAATCATGTTCAATATTGTGAGTGCGCACAATTTTGGTTCTTCCTGCAAGGCGCTTATCGTCTAAGTAATAACAACAGTGCAGGCCTTCAAACAAAATCGGGTGATTGTCTTTCAATAAATTTTCAATCAGTTCGTCAGAATTGCGCGTAACCACTATGTATGGCTTTATGCTCAGTAAGCGCTGGCGCGTTGTTTTGCGTTTATAATAGTTTACAGTAACACAATAATCTTCTAATTCTTTTACTGGCTTTCTTCCATACTCGTAACAATGCAAATGAATTTTAACACCTTCACTTGCAAAGGCTTTCAGTTTATAAAAAACATCAATTGCACCGCCATAATTTGCAGGCAGTGGAATATCAAATGATACGATATGTAAATGTTTTTCAGCCATGGTCACCCCTCTCTAACTCTCCCCAAAGGGGAGAGAACTTGGTTATATATTTTAATTAATTCCTTCTCCTCGTTCTCCCAATTCAGAACTGTTGCGGCTTCCGCACAATTCTTTTTCCACTCTGATTGTTTCTGACTATCAGAAAGCATTTCATTCAATTTTGCAGCAATATGTTTAGGTTCATGCATTTCAATAAAACCACCGACATGATAAGTTGTTATCACCTTTTCAATTTCAGGCAAACGTGAAGCAAGAACCGGAACTCCGCATTGTATATAGTCGAAAATTTTGTTCGGCAAACTGAAACGGTAATTGATGTTGGTGTCTTTATCAAATGAAATTCCCACATTGGCATTGGCAGTAAATTCAAGCATTTCAGCGTATGGAAGTTTGCCTTTGAAAATTATTTTATTTTTTATTTCAGGTTTGTTGCTCATTTTTTTCAAATCATCAATCACATCTCCGCTTCCAATAATCAATAAAACTGCATTGTCTAAAAACTCCATTGCCTGAACAGCTTCCTCTCCTCCCCTGTCTACATTTATTCCTGAACCTTGCAACACTATTATTTTTTTATCCTCAGGTAAACCAAGTTCTTTGCGGGTTTTAGTTTTTACTCCGCTTCTTTTCAGCGGAATATTTCTTACAACTCCGAAGTCAATGCTGTATTCATCTTTATAAAGTTTAGCAATGGATTCATTAACAGTATATGCGTATTTGATTTTGGGCAAAATAAAACGCTCAATTGCTTTCCATGTTTTTTTAACAAACACTCGGTCTTGAATTTCAGGAACACCTGTAAAGTATTCGTGACTGTCATAAACCAAAGTTTGAGATTTTATTTTTGAGCAAATAAAATTGGCAGGAAGGGTATCTAAATCATTTGCCAACAGAACATCTGCTTTTGCAAATAGTAAGAAAAAAAACAAACTGATATTGAATGAAGCATAAAAAAGAAAGCCTTTCTCAAACCACAATTTCATGCGATGAGTTTGATACGCGCGCAGGTGTAAAGCTTTGCTGTTCTTCAGTTCCCTGCCTACCAGCAACACCTCAAAACCATTTCTCTGCAAGGTATTGCAAACGCGGTCAACTCGCTGGTCGGTGCTGAGGTCGTTGGTTACTGAAACGATAATTTTCTTCAAGGAGAAATTTCTAAAAAACTTTTTTCGGCAAAGTGTTTAGTAGAAATTTTCGATAGGCGGGATTAATTAGATGCGGACAAATTAAATGATTTTTCTTGCAACAAGCAAACCATCACGCACAGGAAATAAAACATTTTCTACACGGCTGTCTGCATGAACCTTTTCAGAGTAGGCAACAATAGCCCTGGTATCCTTGTCCATCTTGTCTTTTGGCTCGGTAACTCTTCCGCTCCAGAGCACATTATCAGCAATAATGTATCCACCTGTATTTACTTTATCAAAAACCAAATCGTAGTAGTTCGAGTAATTTTCTTTGTCAGCATCAATAAAAACCAAATCAAATTTTTCATTCAAAGAAGGAATTATTTGCAAAGCGTTTCCGATGCGGTAATCAATTATATTTTCTACTCCTGCTTTTTTGAAATAACTTCTCACCATTTCTTCCAGTTCAGCATTCACATCAATGGTTATAAGTTTACCTCCTTCCTGCAAACCTTCAGAAAGACAAATTCCCGAATAGCCTGTAAACGTGCCTATTTCAAGAATTTTTTTTGGTTTAATCATAAGGCTGAACATTCGCAAAACCTGTCCCTGCACATGACCTGAAAGCATACGCGGTATCAGCACTTTCGCGTAGGTTTCTCGATTTAGTTGTTTCAGAACTTCAGGTTCATGACGCGTATGCGCCTCAACAAATTGTTCTATCTCTTCGGGCAGAAAATCCATAAACTAAAATCTGAAAGCAATACCAAGACTTGGTAAAATTGGCAACTGATTCACGCGCTGATATTTTATCCTGTCGAAATAAAATACATTCTCGCGGTTGTACACATTTGTAACGCTGAGATTAAATTCAAGCGTTGTGTTTTTAGTGAATGTAACAGTCTTCTTCACCGACAAGTCAAAGCGGTGATAGTAGGAAAGTCTGCCGGTGTTAATAGCGCCATAAACAATTCCAAGTGATGAATTATTTGTATTATTTGCGGTGGTATAATTTGTTGTTATGCCTCCTGAGAAATTCAGATTAGGATAATACCCCTGTGTTTGGGTAAACGGAAATCCTGAACCAAGATTCCAGCGAATACTCATCTCCCAACTCAATGTCTTGCCCAATTTATAAGCTGCTACAACATTAACATTATGTCTGCGGTCAAAAACCGGTGCGTAGGTTCTCAACTCATCGGTACGCGTATTTTTTGCCAGTGAATAAACACCCCAAAAATAGAAACGCTTGTAATCATATTTCAAGAGAAAATCAATTCCCATTGCTTTTCCTTTTTCAATGATGTAATCTTTCTTCAAAACATCAGGAACATCAGCATTTGCAGCATTATCATCAAAAAGTTTGTCGCGGTTGATGTTGGTCAATTGCGTAAAAAGTTTTATGTATCCTTCAATATTTAAACTGATGCGTTTAGTTAAATCCACTTCAAAACCTGCAATGTTGTGAATTGATTTCTGCAATTTGTGTTTCACATCCTCTCCTTGAAATTGCTTGGGTAGATTATCAGGTCCCGAAAGAAAACCGTAAAATAAATTCACCACATCCCTGTCGGAATTAGCGCTCAGCAAATTCTGCGAATAGAAACCACCTGCATATTTTATCCTGAGCCATTTGGTGATATTGTATTTAGCACCAAGTCTCGGCTCAAACGAAGGAGTAGAAAGCGATGCATAATACTGGAAACGGAAACTTGGTTCCAACACCAGTTTGCCTATGTTGGCTCGGTATTTCACGTAAGCAGCAAACTCTGTAGTGTTTTCAACCTGTTCAATTTTTCGGTCGGCTGAATTATAAAAAGTAAAATCTGTCTTGAATCCCAATACTTCCAAACCATATTTTAATTCATTTTTCCCTGTGTAATAAACAAATGCCAAACCAAGGTTAAAGCCATTGATGCTGCTTTCACGGGGTTTCTGGTCTTGCTCACCCAAAGAAATTTTATAATTTGAATAGGCAAAATTTCCCTGAATAAGTGTGGTTGAACCGGCAGGAACAAGAATAAAATTACTTCCAACTCCGTATTGATTCCATTTTAAACTTGACAGCGCCTGGTACTTTACATTGTCAGTAAAATTAAATCCAAAAAGATTGAATTTACTGCCGTTTCCACCTGTTGCAGAAATTTTTGCATATAAGTCGGTGTAGTTAAAAGGTAATCCGTTTTTGTTGTTTATGTATGGATAAAAAACTTTTGATGATTGCTGCAGGTAAGAGGTTTTTCCTGAAAAAATAAATGACAATCCTCCGCCACCTTCTTCTTTAGGCTTTACAATCGGACCTTCAAGAATTGCATTGGCACCAAAAGGACTGGCAGAAATTTTTCCTGATATACGATTGTTATTTCCATTCTTGGTAGTGATATCCATGATGGAAGAAATACGTCCGCCATATTCGGCAGTAAAACCTCCTGTATAAACATCAGCATTGCGGATAATATCGGTATCAAAAACTGAGAACAACCCAATGCTGTGAAAGGGATTGTAAATCACCATTCCATCCAAAAGCACTTTATTCTGAACAGGCGAACCTCCACGAATGTAGAGTTGCCCACCCTGATCACCGGTAAAAATTACTCCAGGTTGAATTTGCAAAACCTGTGCAAAATCAGGCTCACCACCAACGGAAGGAACCATCTTCATTTCACGTGGAGTGATTTTATTAATTGAAATTTTTACTTCGGTTTGTTTTTCTTCTTTTTCAGCAGAAATATCAACGGTGTTTAATTTAACTGCTGCTTTCTCAACGTGTAATTTCTCGGTAGTTATTTCGTTTGCTTTTACAGTAATGTCTTTAAAAAGGGAATCATAACCCATACCAGAAACGGCAAGTTTGTAGGTGCCGGCAGGAACTTTCATAATCTGGTAAAAACCGTTTACATCAGTAGAAGTACCAATGGAAGTACCTTTAAGAAAAACATTGGTAAAAATTACCGGTTCGCCCGATGCCTTCTCATAAACAAAGCCACGCACAGTTCCGGTTTGAGCGAATGCTCCTGAACTGATTAAAAGCAAGATCAACAAAAATTTTATTGAATTCCTCATTCTGAAATTTAATTTGAGCGGGCGAAGATAAGTTTTATTTGCTCAGACTAAGGATACACTCATATTCATCTTCTGTAACCGGCATTACCGAAAGTCTTCCCTGTTTTACCAGCCACATATTTTTCAGGCGTTTTTCTGTTTTTATCTGAGCAAGAGTTACAGTTTTCTTAAAGGTTTTAGCAGGTGCAAGTTGTACAACACTCCAGTCTTCACCGGGTGCAGTGGGGTCAGGGTAAAATTCTTTTATAACTTTAGTAAGTCCAACAATTTCTTTGCCTTCATTGCTATGGTAAAAGAAAACGTGGTCGCCTTTTTTCATGGCGCGAAGGTGCAAGCGGGCAGCGTAATTGCGGACACCTGTCCAAACGGTAGAACCATCTTTCAAAAGTTCTTGCCATGAGTAGGCGGTGGGTTCGGATTTTACAAGCCAGTAATTCATAATTTAAGATGTGAGACGTTAGATATTAGATTTGAGACTTTCTTCAATCATCATTCCGAATAAGTCTGTAAGCGAAATACCAACTGCACGTGCCTGTTGCGGGACAATGCTTTCTTCACTTAATCCCGGTGTGGTATTGACTTCCACCAGGTGAGGTATATTGTCTTTTATTATGAAATCAATGCGTGCCATGCCTTTCAGTCCGAGTTTATCAAACACAGTTCCTGTTATGCGTTGAATTTCATCCGTCAATTCTTTAGAAATTCTTGCCGGAGTTATTTCTTCTGAAAAACCTTTGTATTTGGCTTCAAAATCAAAGAATTCATTTTTAGGAACTATCTCGGTAATTGGTAATACTGTTGTTTTTCCGGCATAACGAAATACTCCGCAGGTAACTTCAGTGCCGGGAAGAAATTCTTCAATAATGGCTTCGGGGTCATGCTCAAATGCTTTGTCTAATGCAGGTTTTAGCTGGTCTGCACTTTTCACTTTTGATGCTCCAAAACTACTTCCTCCGTTATTTGGTTTTACAAAACAAGGCAACCCTAATCTGGAAATGATTTCTGTATCGTTTACTTTTTCACCTTTTCTTAAAACAATGTTTTTTGCAGTATTTGCCAGGCCCCATGCTTTGATAACCGCATTGCACGTGCCTTTGCTGAAGGTAAGCGAAGAACCTAACACACCGGAAGATGAATACGGAATTCCCAGTAATTCAAAATAACCTTGCAGTTTGCCGTCCTCACCAGGTGTACCGTGGATGGCATTGAACACTGCGTCAAACTTTATTTTTTGTCCGTTGATAGTTGTACTGAAATCATTTTTGTCAAGTGGAAATTCATTTTCATCTTCCACCACT
>CAMDBK010000110.1 GCA_945889235.1 Chitinophaga pinensis | reverse complement strand
ATACAATCAAGAGATTGCTTCGCTGCGCTCGCAATGACGAACTTTCTACTTATAAGTTCTTCTTCTGATAATAGAATAGAACAACATCACGAATAATACTCCCGCGCAAAATAAACCATAAAGACTTATTTCGGGGATGCCGTATTTGCGGGGCATATCGGGGCCCCAGTCGGCTGTCATTGCAATGGCTGAACCAATGATAAACGCCACACAAAGCATGGCTACAACTACGCGGTTGGTAAGGCTGTCCCACTTTTTAAGGAGGTAGCCGTAGCCCTGGTGCTCAACTTCAAAATGTATTTTTCCCTTTTTGAGTTTTGCCATCAGCTCCTTCATATCGCGGGGAAAACCGGTGGCAAAATCTGTCATCTGTTCGGTGCGGTAGAGGGCTTCATTCAAAAGATTTTTTGGTGAAAACTGTTCTTCAATTATCTTTTTTCCGTAGGGGCGGATAAACTCGTAGGTGTTAAAGTGCGGGTGAATTTGTTTTCCAATTCCTTCAAGAATTGCAAAGGCGCGGAAGATGAGGAACACACTTCCGGGGACAACAATTTTATAATCAAACATTACTTTTTGAAGGCGTGCTACCATATCGGCAATGCTGCTTTCGCTTACATCAAGTCCGATGAAATCTTCTATGATTTCATTCAAATCGTACTGAAACTGACGCATGTCTTCAATGTTATCAGAGATGCTGAGTTTCTTGAGGGCATTTGCCATGCGCTTGGCATCCTGCTGCGACATGCTGACAAATATTCCTGCAAAATTCTGTTTGTCTTTTGGCATGAGTTGGCCGGTCATTCCAAAATCAATGAGACAGATTACACCGTCTCTGCGCACCATTATGTTTCCGGGATGAGGGTCGGCATGGAAAAGACCGAACTCAAAGATTTGAGTAAGGTAAATGTCCATTCCGTTTTCGGCTACTTTGCGCGGGTCTAAACCCCAGGCTTTGAGCTGCACCATGTCATTTATTTTGCAGCCATCTGCAAATTCAATGATGAGGATTTTATCGGTGGAAAATTCGCGGTAAGCGCGGGGGATGTAAAAATTCTTGTAGCTTTTATAGAAGTTACGGAAACGCTCGATGTTACGCGCTTCGTTGCTGTAATCAATCTCCTTCATGATGCTGCGCTCAAAGGCACGTACCACATCTGCGGCATTTAATACGCCCTGCTTTTTAAGGTAGCGGTCGGCACGGTTTACCACATCTTTGATAATGGCAAGGTCGCGCTCAATGATTTCGGCTACTCCTGGGCGCTGCACTTTTACCACTACTTGCTGCCCTGTTTTTAAGCGGGCTTTGTGTACCTGTCCAATAGAAGCCGAAGCCAGGGGTTTTTCATTGAATTCGGAAAACACTTCGCTGATAGGGCAGCCCAACTCTTTTTCAATAATTATTTTGGCTTGCTCAAACGGGAAAGGAGGAACTCTGTCTTGCAGCTTTTCAAACTCTTTGATGAGGGGCTCAGGCATCATATCGGGGCGGATGCTGAGTACCTGCGCCAGTTTTATAAAGGTGGGACCCAGTTCTTCGGCTGCCATGCGGATACGCTCCCAACGGGTGTATTCAAACACGGGTTTTTCCTGACGCAGCCATGAGTGTCTGCGGGTTTCGGAAACAAAATTGCGCAGCGTTGAATTGGTTACAATGTCTTCAAACCCATACTTGACCAGGATGGCAAGTATCTCGCGCATGCGGCCAAGGTTACGGAAGGTTTGGTTGAACATTATCTGGGTTTTAAGCGGTTGCGAATGTAGTAAAAAAGGTACTGCATTCTGACGAAAAACAGTCTTTTACCGTTCCAGCAATGTTACCGAGCCAATATACTCATGCTTCTCGCCATTCAAATCAAAGAGGCTGATGTTGTAAACGTAAACGCCTTCGGACAGCATTTTTCCGGTGGCGGCATCGGTTCCGTTCCATTGAGTTAAGGGAGTATAGGAATAGAAAATCTGTTTTCCCCAGCGGTCAAAAACACGCATATTGAAATTGGTTTCGGCTATGCCCTCGCCTATTGGTCCAAAGGTAGCATTGAGTAAACCTCTTCCGGGTGTAAAGGCATTGGGGATATAAATGGTGGAAAGAAATGTAACCAAAACAGTAATGGTGGTATCGTCTGTGCAGCCATCTGCACTGGTAATGGTAAGGGTAACGAGATATTCACCTGTTCCGGGAAAAGTATGCGAAGGATTTTGAATAGTTTCTGTGGAACTTCCGTCACCAAAATTCCAGAGCCAGCCTACCGCTCCTATTGAATTATCTGTAAACTGGCAGTACGGATCAAGGTACGACATTTTTAACGGATTGGGCCTGAACGAAGCAACAGGAGAAGGAGTAGCAGGAATAATGATATCAATATTCTGAGGGCAGCCACCACCGATGACGCTGACGGTTACGGTATAATTTCCGGCAGCAAGATTAGTTGCAATACTAGTATTGGAAACATTGGGTGACCATGCGTAACTGTAAGGCCCGCCACCGGGAGGAGTTAGTATTGTTGCGGTTCCAACACCATTGCCGCAGATATCGGGAGTAACCAATGAATCAAGAGGAATAGCTGTTATGTCAAAATCAAGTCCTGAACCAATTGGTGCCTCGTTCAGGCAAAGGTCAGTAACGCTGCCTGCAATTTGCAAGGTATAAGTTCCACCTGTAGAAATAACTGGGCTGAATGTGAGTGAAAAATCACGTTCGAAATTTGCTCCTAAATCACAGGCTCCTCCTGAAAAACCTGTAATGGTGTAAGGTCCGCCCGGACCAACTAATGCAAAATCTGATTGACTGACCGTTGAACACAACATGTTCTCAGAAAATTCAAATGATAATGAATCGTCTGTACAAAAAACAGGTTGCGTAATTGATCTGAGCGTAGGATTTACATTATCAAAAATCTGGGCGGTGCTGGCTGTCATGTCTAAGGTATAGCCTGATTGAGTGAAATTAAAATTACCTACATACAAATAATACGTTTCGCCTGCCAATACAGGAATAGGATCTTCATTCTGCGATGAACCAACACCCGTTGTTTGTCCGTTAGCTCCGGTAATTCCGTTGTTGCCTGTATTGCCTGAAAAATTACAACTTGCCTGAAGGCTTGCATTTAAAGCAATATCAGCGCAACTGGCATTAGAAAGGTTAAATACAGCCCAGTCATAATCTTCATTCGCATTATTCGGTGTTATTGTAAAATTAAATAAACCATCTTGCTGAATAGTCATGGTGTACCAAACACAATTTCGTTCACCTACACCAATACAAGAACTATCCGGATCAATCTCTCCGGTTACATTTCCTACGCCACTAAAGGAATTTGCCTGATTATAAACTTCCTGACAAACGGGAATTGCGCCACCGCAATCCTGATTGGTAGGGGCTTGAGAATAAATTGAAAATTGAAAATTGAAAATTAAAAATGAGAGAAGAAGACTTCTGATAAGTATTAACTGATAACTGATTGTAAAGCCTCGCATAATAAAAGCCAGAATTATACACAAATGTAGGCTAAAAGTTGCGAAACCACTGATTTAGAAGCAAACAGTCCCGTCTATAGCGGGACTCATTTTACTTAGCTTTCACTTTTTCCTTTGGATTACGGAATACAAACTGCCCTTCAAATGAGTCTAAGAGAATATCGCTGTCGGGTTGCACCTTACCGGCAAGAATTTGTTTTGAAAGTTCGTTCAGGATATTTTTCTGAATTACTCGTTTGATTGGTCTTGCACCAAACTGAGGGTCATAGCCCATATCGGCAATTGAGTCGAGTGCATAGTCAGTTGCAGTTAAATTGATATTACGCTCTGCCAATTTTTTGCGGATGAATTCTAATTGAAGATTTACAATCTGTCGAACATTCTTTTTAGTGAGCGGAGTGAACATGATGATATCGTCAATCCTGTTCAGAAACTCAGGACGCATACTTGTTTTCAGCAGTTCAAACACTTCTGCTTTTGTTGTTTCCTGCACTTCTTCTGCATTCTTTTCTGTCATCTTTTCAAAACGTTCCTGAATAATGTGTGAACCTATGTTTGAAGTCATAACAATAATCGTGTTTTTAAAATTCACCACACGTCCTTTGTTGTCGGTTAATCTTCCGTCATCCAAAACCTGCAACAAAATGTTGAACACATCGGGATGCGCTTTTTCAATCTCATCAAGCAGCACAATTGAATACGGTTTTCTGCGCACAGCTTCAGTTAATTGTCCGCCTTCATCATAGCCCACATAACCGGGAGGTGCACCAACTAATCGCGAAACAGAATGACGCTCCTGGTATTCACTCATGTCAATGCGTGTCATTGCGTTCTCATTGTTGAACAACATTTCAGCTAATGCTTTTGCCAATTCAGTTTTTCCTACACCCGTAGTTCCAAGAAAAATAAATGAACCAATCGGGCGTTTTTCGTCCTGCATTCCTGCGCGGCTTCTGCGAATGGCATCAGAAACTGCTGTGATTGCTTCATCCTGTCCAACTACACGTTTGTGCAATTCTTCTTCTAAGTGCAGCAGTTTTTCTTTCTCACTTTGCAGCATGCGTGTAACGGGAATTCCTGTCCAGCGCGAAACTACACCGGCAATATCTTCTGCATCTACTTCTTCTTTTATCATGGCAGAGTCGCCTTGTGTTTCCACCAATTTTGTCATATTGTTTTTCAGTTTCTCTTCTTCCTCTTTTATGCGCCCGTAGCGGATCTCAGCAACTTTTCCGTAATCACCTGCACGCTCTGCCTGTTCAGCCTGCAGCTTGAAATTTTCAATATTTTCTTTTGCTTTTTGAACAGCCTCAACAATGTCCTTCTCCCCTTGCCATTTTGCTTTCAAACGATTTCTTTCTTCTGTAAGATTAGCCAATTCTTCACCCAATCCTTTCAGCTTGCTTGCATCATTCTCACGTTTGATAGCTTCACGTTCAATTTCCAGTTGACGGATTTTGCGTTCAATATTTTCCAGTTCTTCAGGCGAAGAATTTATTTCAATGCGCAATTTTGCAGCAGCTTCATCCATCAAGTCAATCGCCTTGTCAGGGAGGAAACGGTCGTTAATGTAGCGCTGCGATAATTCAACTGCGGCAATAATTGCTTCATCTTTTATCCGCACTTTGTGATGCGTTTCATAACGCTCTTTTAGTCCGCGCAAAATGGAAATGGCATCGGCAGTATCAGGTTCATCCACCAATACTTTTTGAAAACGTCTTTCCAACGCTTTGTCTTTCTCAAAATATTTCTGGTATTCGTTTAATGTGGTTGCTCCTATTGCACGCAGTTCTCCACGTGCCAAAGCAGGTTTCAGAATATTGGCGGCATCCATTGCGCCTTCACCACCGCCCGCGCCAATGAGTGTATGAATTTCATCAATAAAAAGAATAATATCTCCTTCAGCGCTGATGACTTCTTTCACCACTGATTTCAAACGTTCTTCAAATTCGCCTTTGTATTTTGCACCTGCAATCAGTGCACCCATATCAAGCGAATAAATTTGTTTTGATTTCAGATTTTCAGGAACATCACCATTAATGATACGATGCGCCAAACCCTCTGCTATAGCAGTTTTACCAACACCTGGTTCACCAATTAAAATTGGATTATTCTTAGTTCTGCGCGATAGAATTTGTAACACCCTGCGTATTTCTTCATCCCTTCCAATTACCGGGTCAAGCTTACCGTTTTGTGCTTGCTTGTTAAGATTAATTGCGTATTTATTCAGTGCATTATACGTTTCTTCTGCACCCTGACTGGTAACTTTTGAGCCTTTGCGAAGGTCTGTAATTGCTGCTTTCAAGCCTTTTTCAGTTACTCCGTTATCCTTCAGCAATTGCGAAATGGTATCGCCCGCAGAAAAAATTCCAAGCAATAAATGTTCAATGGAAACAAACTCGTCACCAAATTCTTTCAGATACGTTGCAGCCTTTGTCAGCGCTTTATTTGCGCTTTGTGATAAAAACTGTTCACCACCCGAAACCTTGGCATAGCTAAGAATAATGCGATCAAGCGCTTTTGTGAAAGCAGGAATATTAACGTTTAATTTTTTTAGCAGATAAGGCGCTACGTTTTCATCTACATTAAGAATACCTTTTAAAATGTGGCCGTTCTCAATGCTCTGATGCCCGTCAGTCATGGCAATCTGCTGCGCGTGTTGCACAGCTTCCTGCGATTTTGTTGTAAAATTATTTAAGTTCATTGTTAATTAGTTCTTGGTTATTCGTTCTTAGTTGCCCAAAAACGAAGCGTACAGCAAACATCAAATATATATCCAACACTAAAAATGATGAAAATCAGGAAGTATTGACAGGAAAGAGAAGTAGTGTAATGACTATTTGGCTGAATTAAGAGTGCCGTTTGATGTTTTCTGGGATGGAACGGGAACAATGTCACTTACTTTAAAACGAAGCTTTTTTAAATAACTTATTCCTTCTAATGAAATATCTTCTGAAAAAACCGAACCGTTTGAAGTAAATGAAATGTGTTGACATTTATTCTTGAGTGAAAAAAAAACTTGTGTAGTATCCTTTCCTTTAAGAATAATTTTACCGTCATACCCACATTTATTTTGAGGAACTTGCTCACCGGTAAAATATTTATTCAGCATATTTATTTCACCTGAAAAATTGCTTTTGTAAATTCCTGTAATAGTTCCTGAACTATCTGTAAACTGAATTTCCATTGCGGAAGTATTATCAATAATATCAGCAAGTTTTGATTGCGAACAACTGCTGACAAGGAAAGCAAGAGTGACGAAAATAAAAATTCTCATATAAAGATTTGTGTTTCGGCAGCTAAGATAAATTAATTTTTATCTACTGATTTTGCAATGCTTTTAACTTCTCAGGATAATTTGTAATAATGCCGTCAACACCCCAGCGCAGCAGTTTTTTCATCAGCTTCTCATCGTTTACAGTCCATACATATATCTGTTGTCCGCGCTCGTGTAATTTTTTAACAATGCGTTTTCTTGCAAACCGGTAATTCGGGTTTATACCTGCTACATCCTTAAATTGGTAAGCGCTTCCACCGTGCATTTTTCCATCGTGATAAAGTGGTAATGCGGGAACATTACCAACCACTAATTTATAAACCGGAACTGTTGTTTTCATAGCTATAAGATTATTTACTGCTGTGTCCTTAAACGATTGAAGGATGCACCAACCCTCAGCGCCATTGCGCTTTATGCATTCCAGCGTTTTCTTTTCAATGCCGGGATAAACTTCACTTCCGTCTTTAATTTCTATCAGCACTTTTGCTTTTCCGTTAACAGTAAAAAGAACTTCATCTAAAGTTGGCACCGGTTCATTTTTCCATTTTTCTCCAAACCAGCTACCGGCATCGGCTTTTTTAATTTCTTTCAGCGTGTGGTCTTTTACGTTTCCTTTCAGCGTGGTGGTGCGGTCAAGCGTATTATCGTGGATAACAATTAATTCATTATCACTGCTCAGGTGTACATCCAGTTCAACCACATCAGCGCCCATTTCAATTGCTTTATTAAAAGAAGCAAGTGTATTTTCAGGTGCGCTTCCGGAAGCCCCACGATGCGCTATGTTTAAGGTTTTTACAGTTTGTGCGGAAAGCTGATTTGATACCATAATCATAAACAATAATAAATAAAACCGGGAGTTCATTTTGTGTGTATTGATACTTAATATTTTGTACTCGATATTATGTACTTTTTCAACTAATATTGCAGGCTGTGAATAAAGACAATAATAGAAAGAAAATTCTAAAGCTGATTGCACTCCTGATAAAAGTGACAATTGTTGTTGTTGCGTTCTGGTTTATTTACAAGCAGATTTTTATCAAGGAAGAAAATGTCAACATACGACATGGATTACTTGATTTCATTAACCTTCCCGTTGATTACCGTTTACTTATAATTGCTATTTTATTGATGCCTTTAAACTGGGGCATTGAAGCATTAAAATGGAAAATTCTTATTCAACAACTTGAGAAGGTTTCTTTTTTAAAATCAATGAAAGCGGTTTTTTCAGGAGTAACGGTAAGTGTTTTTACGCCCAATCGTATAGGTGAATACGGGGGAAGAGTTTTTCATCTTATAAATGCAAACATTATAAAAGCTACGCTGCTTACGGTGGTGGGAAGTTTCGGCCAACTGCTGGTAACCATTACTGCCGGGCTTACAGGACTTGCATTTTTTATTCCTGCGTACGGAACAATACCTGATTATTTCGGCAAAGGACAGTTTGTTATAATTTATGCAATCGGTGCAACTCTGCTGATTTTTATCAATTATTTATTTCTGAATAATGCAATATTATCCTCTCTTATTTCACGAATGAAATTTCTTGGAAAGTACCGTGGTTACGGTAAAATATTCAACCTTCATCAGAAAAAAGATCTGCAAAATGTTTTGTTTATGAGCTACGTACGGTATACAGTTTTTGCGCTGCAGTTTTTTTTATTACTTCGTGTTTTTGATGTTTCTATTTCTTTCTTTCCTGCATTGATGATGATTTCAATTTCTTATCTGGTAATGACTGTTATTCCAACCATTGCCATCACCGATTTTGGTGTGCGTGGTTCGGTGTCATTATACTTTATGGGATTACTTTCAAACAATGAGCCCGGCATACTTTCAGCATCGTTTGTATTGTGGTTGATTAACCTTGCTCTTCCGGCTTTTATCGGAACATTTTTTGTTTTTAATCTCAATTTTTTCAGGCAGGATAAAGAATGAATACTCTCCTTTTCATCCTGTTGTTTGTACTACTGTTCGTTGGGATTTTATATGCGCTGATGATGCTTGCATTTACATTCAAATGGTTATCGCTTCCTGTTTTTTCAGCAAAGGGAAAAACTCCTGAAACATTTATCACCGTTATTGTTCCCGCCCGGAATGAAGAGGAACATATTGTAAAATGTTTGCAAAATATTTTAGCTCAAAACTATCCTC
>CAMDBK010000109.1 GCA_945889235.1 Chitinophaga pinensis | reverse complement strand
CATACAATTCAGAAGTGGAAGCCTGATAAATGCGTGTTGTTTTTTCCAGACCCAATAAACGGACTGCTTCCAGAACGCGCAGAGCGCCTAATCCATCAACATCTGCAGTATATTCAGGAGTTTCAAAACTTACTTTCACATGTGACATTGCCCCCAGGTTATAAATCTCATCAGGCTTTACTTCCTGAATAATTCGGATAATATTGCTTGAATCACTGAGGTCGCCATAATGCAATTTAAAACGTGCGCCTTTCTCATGCGGATCTTCGTAAATATGGTCAATGCGGTCGGTATTAAAAAGTGAACTGCGCCTCTTTATTCCGTGAACTTCATAGCCTTTGTTCAATAAAAATTCTGAAAGGTAGGCTCCGTCCTGTCCTGTTACTCCTGTTATCAGTGCTTTTTTCATCTTCTGTTTTTTTGCGTTGGCAAATTTAGGGTAATATTGTGATTTAAGAAATAGAACGCAGATTGCTCGGATTTAGCGGATTAACACTGATAAAATGGAAATAATTTTTGCCACAAACAATAAACACAAACAGGAAGAAGTAGAAAAACTTCTGCCGGAGCAATTCAAACTTATAACACTTCAAGAAGCCGGCATTATTGAAGATATACCTGAAACAGCTGATACGCTTGAAGGAAATGCTTCACTGAAATCGCATTTTGTTTTTGAACGCAAAGGATTAAATTGTTTTGCTGATGATACCGGTTTGGAAGTGGAAGCCTTGAACGGTGCGCCCGGAGTTTATTCCGCCCGCTATGCCGGAGAGAAATGTTCGTTTACTGATAACGTGAACAAACTGTTGCTTGAAATGAAGGACAAAGAAAACCGTAAAGCACGTTTCAGAACAGTGATTTCACTTATACTAAATGGCAAAGAATATTTTTTTGAAGGCATTGTAGATGGTGAAATTACACGAGAGGCGAGGGGAGGAGAAGGGTTTGGTTATGACCCTATATTCAGCCCCCTAATTCCCCGAAGGGGGACTAATCATTCGAGCAATCTGTTGGAGGGCAAGCAGGACAGCAAAATCCCCCCTTTGGGGGGCGGGGGGGCTACCTTTGCTGAAATGAGTTTAGAAGAAAAAAACAAAATCAGTCACCGCGCAAGAGCTGTGGAGAAGCTGGTGGAATTTTTAGTAACATTGTATTAGGTATAAGAAAAATATAAACCCTAAAAAATTAAAGCCATGAAAATAGTAACAAGAGCAATAACATCGTTTATTCTGTTTATTTTTTGTTCATGCACATTTGCCCAAGGACTAGTAACACATTCTGATCTTCTTCCGCCATGTCCTGATAGTGCTGGCTATTATGCACAATACATTGCCACTCTCCATCAAATTTATGGCAACGTAGCTGAACTTACAGACCCTATTCACACAGGATGGACTAATTGCTTTGCTTCGCCTGTTAATGTTGGCGATAGCAGCATTCATAGTTTCAGTTCTACGGCTATTGCTGAGGTTCATGTTTTTGGCGGACCTACATTTATGATGAATGCACCCGCGCAGGTTACAGTGGAAGTGGTGCTACTCAGCAATGTGGGTAATCTCCGCACCTTTACAAACGAAATGTTTCAACTTGACATTGCCGGAGGCAATCTGCTGCCCACAATCATGATACGTGAAAGCCCTGTTAAAGCATCAACGGGAGTAACTACTATTGAAGATGCAGGCAATGGAGATTTTTACATCAACAGTTATTTTGATGTGTGGACTGACTTATCAATGGATTCAGGCACTACATGGATACCATGCGACACTTCAGGAAGAATGACACTCGCCAGTCATTGGTATATTATGTCGGTTGCTGAAAATGATGATGACTTCAATTTTATGTTAAGCCCCAATCCTTTTAATACTAGTTGCAACTTTTCTTTTGCAACTAAAATCAAAAGTGCTGTGAAACTTGAAGTGTTTGACCTGAACGGAAAGTTAATAAGCACCGTATTTAACGAAACTGTTCAACCCGGCAAACAAAATCGTGTTGAGTTTGAAGGAAGCGCTTTGCCTGATGGTGTTTACATCAGTAAGTTTACTTCCGGAAATAATTCCATCTATAAGAGAATGGTGATGATGAGGTAAATTTATTTCACCAATAATTTCTTCTCTACTTTCTTTTTCCCGGTATTAAACTCCAGCAAATAAATTCCGGGTGACGACTGAACAGAAACTTCAAACGTGTTTTTACCTTTTTGATTTTCCATATCAATAGCTGAAAGCAATCTTCCGTTGATATCTGTGATGCGACACTTTTCTTTTCCGCTGAGAAAATAATTCTCGGGAAGTTTAATGGTGAAAATATTATCAGATGGATTCGGATAAATAAGAATATCAAATTTAGTGGAAGAAGAAGTTGATTCTTCAACAGCAGAAACAGTAGAATTCACAATGGTCATGCAGGAAATAACAGTTCCTTCATAATCAATGATACATAGTTGCACTGAGTCATCTTCAAAAATTTCAATCTTACCAAACGCATTATTGAAATTCATATTATTTACTCCGTTTCCTCCGCCATTCCAAAGTGAATCGCCTACATGCGGTTGTCCCAATTGCTGACCATAATAGTCAATCCAATAAGCCAACTGTAAATTGGTAACACTTAATCCGCTGGCATTCATTTCAGGAATTCCTGAGTTAGTGCCGTCATCCATTACATTGTGATGCGTATCACCACTGATGAAAATCACATCTTTGATAGTATTGCTTTCAAGAAAGTTAAGTAACTCTTCCTGCTGATGCGGAAACCCCGCCCAGTAATCTGAAAAGCTTGCTGCAAGGCGAAAGCCCGAACCACGCTCACCATTCAGGTTAAACGTAAAACCCTGCGCTGCAAGACCGAAATTTATAAGTCTGCGCAATGATTTATTAAATGGAACACCGCCCACTAAAAATTTCCAGTCGGCAGTTGAGTTGGTTAAAGCATTTTTCAGCCAGTTCATTTGATTTACACTGATGATACGGTGAGTGCTGTCGGGCGCAAAACTCCACTGATTGGCAACCGAATCATATACATACGCTTCACTTGATGGGTCAGCAGTGGCGCGCGTATCCATGAAAAAGAATTCGGCATTGCCCATTTTAAAACTGTGGTAAAGTCCTTCAGAAGTGTCCACCATTCCATATCCCGGAAAATATTCAACATACGAGTGAAACCAGTTTTCTCGTGCATGAAGTGGAACAGGTGAAAGAGTAAACCCATTCACTACAGTTCCCGAAGAAGTATCAAGCGTAATTCCTGTGCGGTAATGCGCGCAGTTGCCGTTGTAATTATCATCATCATCTGCAACATAATCAATGGGCACAGTAAGCAGCATATCTTTCATTCGGTCTTCATTGTAGCGCCTGCGCCAGCTTTCCTGCGCAGGAACATAATTTTCAGGATAATCCTGATTCATCTGGTAAGAAGGATATGTAAAATCTCCCGTGTGCAGCATCATAAGCGGCTCGATTTCCAGTATGCGGTCAAACACATCCATGTTCGATGTTTCCTGACATGATCCTGTTGCCAATATATAATGCCCTTTTGTTCCGTCTTCCGGAAAAGTGGTAAAAGTGCCTGAACGTTCTTCCTGATTTCCGTCAATCATTACGCGGTAATAATATTTGGTGTAAGGTTGTAAACCGGTAATGTTTACTATGCGCGAATTATCTAATTCAGGGCGGGTGCTGTCATTGAAACTGATAGGATTGGTGTAATTAAATTGTGTTGAAACCTCGATGGTATAAGGCATTGCAGCATCGGTGCGGATATACATTCGTGCACTGCTTGCAGTTAATGCGCCTGTTACCGGACCGTGTGTGATGTGCTGTGCAGTTGCAGTGAGAAGGTGAGAAAGTAAGAAGGTGAGAAAGGTAAATGAGAGGAGAAATCTTTTCATTCTTGAAATTGGGAATTAATTGAGGAATGCAAAGAAACGAAATTCAGCCTCAGAAAAACGCCCTCACCTGCACATTGCCTGTGTGAACCGTCTTTGCCCCTTCCGATTTTCTGCCTGTATATTGAATGTTCAGCTGCATATTTTTATTCAGCTTTGTTTGTCCTGAAAGAGCCCATGTAAAGTTTTGCCCGGTTTTTAAACCTTCCAGCATTTCAAACCCCAGCGGACTGTTTTGCAGCCCGTTAAAACTATTGATGATGTAATTGAAATTAGCGAGAATACTGCCTTTTGAAAGAATGTTGAACTTCGCTTCTGTTCCTAAATTTCGGGTAAATGTTTTTTCACCTCCGTAATCAATATTATTCTTTTTCTCGGCATATTTGAATTGCACACTTACTCTGAATGCTGCACTGGGCTGGAACGAGAGTTTGGGTTCAGTTTCATTATAATTGATGATAAAATTATTAGCGTTGAAAAATTCAGAAGTACTTGTTTTTGTTCCGTTGTTGTAGGTTACGTTAAGCGTGAACATGCGCGTGATGTTCCACCGGCTGCGGATACCATGCAATTTATTGCTCCGCGATTCAAATCCATTGGTGAGTAATGATTTGCTGCGGTTATCCTGCCAGGTATAATCAACTCCGAATTTTGAACTGCTTCTGTTAAAGAAAAAAGTATTTCGGAACGATGAGTTGAGTGTGAGCAAACTTGTATCAGCAACAGAATTCACGAATGGATTGAAAAGATTTTCAATTTTATCGCGTTGTGTTTTGCGGTCAATGCGGTAAATAAACTGGTTGGAAAAACGCGACAGAAATTTGCGGAAGCCTTCTTTGTTTCCCCACACGGTTGATGGGTTTATATTAAACACTTCATTAAATGCGTTGGAATGTGTTTTCACATAATCGTTGGTGGGCACAAATACGCGCAGGTAAGTAGTATCAGTTGTATTCGGGAAAGGATTTATTTCAAACTCGTTCAGTTCTTTTATACCGTTATCATTGTAATCAATCCAGATATAAGGTCCTTGTCCGTTGGTAACGCTGATGTACGAATATGATTTCTTTGCTTCCAGTCCCGAACCAATTTCATAAAACGTAGTGGAAGTAACTGCGCTTTTGAATAAACCGAACGTATATTCGAGACGACTGATAAGGCTGTTATCCGCCCGCTGCGTGGTAATAAGTGAATCAAGAATAGTGAGCTTGCGATAGGTAACACTGCTTTTAAACAAGCTGTTTTGTGTCTTACCCAATTCGGTAGTGAAAGCAACGTTTTCACCAAGCGTTGCTTTTTCAAGGTTATTGTTCAGCGGAAGTTTTTCAATCCTGCGCCTGTAACTGATGTTGAATTTATTTTTTGATGAATCAGAATTCATGACAAAAAAAGTGCGATCGTTGAAATAAAAACTTGTTTTTAACAATGTATCACCGCCAACAAAACTGCGGTTATCCTCCAGCTCATCACGTATGCCGAGCATAAACCAGCGAATGGTTTTTGAAAGTGTACCAATGTATTTCTTGTACGTAAAATCTTTTTCAGTTCCTTTTGAATTGATGAGACTTCCGCGAAAATCAAGTTTAAAACCACGATACGTAAGATTGGTTGTAAGTGTATTCTGCACGGCATTAAAGGTATTTCCGTTAATAAAAGAGTTTACTCCGTAAACCATTTCACCAATGCCGTACTTGCGAAAACCAAGTTTGCCGCCAGTTATGTGTTGGTCTTCTATAGTTTTCTGGTCGCGCAAATTCCAGTCGCGGTCAAACTCAACAGTGCGAAAACGTTCAATGAATCTGAAATTTTTGTTGGTGTACTCATAACTCAGGCCGGTAATTATTTTCCAGCGTTTGTCAACCAGCGAATCTTTTTTGCCAAGAGGAATTATATGGTCGTATAAAAGTCGTCCGGCATAACCAATATCATCCTTACTGTCCTTGGCAGAAAAACGATTAATGTCAGTATTTGTTAACGCACCTTCCAGCGTAAGTTTTGCATTTTCAGAAAAAGTATAATCACCACCAAACGTAAACATCTGGTTCAGTTTCGGTGCAATCAGAATTTCTATCGGCTCATAATTTCCCTGCTTTGCCCCGGTAAGGGTGTCGGGCTGAAACCATTGAAAAACCTTGCCGTTTGCACTACTCGTTACTTGCCTGTAATTTCCATTTCCCTGTCCTAAATCAGAAAAGCGTAAACGGTATTTTGCGAGTTGAGGGTTTGTTGAATACACATATATATCCTGATAACTATGCGTATTTCCTTTAATGGCAATGGTTGTGTCTTTTTTCTCGTAAAAAACCTGTTCATTGTTATACGCTGATGTATCAGCTGAAGGAACTATGGCAAAACTAAGACTGTCGCCAACATCAGCAAGAATTTGCTTACGTGCATCATCAAGGCTTTGCAGCAGCGGCTGATTCTTGCTGTCCTGTTCCGAATAAAAGTTAAAACGCAGTTTCAGTTTATCATATTCAAACTCATCACCAAAATGAAAAAGCGAACGCGCATAATTTTTATCCGAATACTGGAACTCAACAATAATGCGCCTGTCCTTGGTGATGATGCGTTTGGGCGTGAACGTAACCTCGGCCGTGTTGTAATCAATTACGTAATCATTTTCTTGCCCGCGCGTAAGCAGTTGCCCGTCAATGTAAACCTTTTCGGTGCCTGCCAACACAATAATAAAAAGCTCGTTATCATTACCCTTCATGCGGTAAGGTCCCTGATTACTTTCAATTCCCTGTATAATGTTACGCGCAAACTTTCCGCGCGAAATAGCTCCGCTTCCCGTTACCCGCATCTTGGGAATTTTCTTTTTAGGGTCGGTAGAATTCACTAATCCGAAAGCATGCGTAACACTCAAACCCTGCGCACGTTTATAAAAATTCATAAAGTAACCTTCGGGTTTGCGCAGTTGAAAATCACCTGCCGTAAGCTTGGTGCTGTCTGTAAAAATCTGGATATACACCTGGTCAAAATCCTGCAACTGCTGCGTGTTTCCTTCGGGCTGAATGGGAATATTGTTATCCGTAATAGCTGCAAGAATGCCAATGTTCTCACTGATGTTTCCCGACAATTGCAAATTTAAACTGGAACTGATGGCAACATCCTGGTTATTACCAACCGTTAATCCCCGCGAAATACTTCCATTCTTGTTCAGCGTGCTCATGCTGAAAATATCATCAGCAGGATTTTTATCAATGCTTACAGCAAAAGGATTTGGAACACCTTTGGTTTGCGGACGCAATAAACTGTCAATGCTTTTGTTGTAATATTCTTTGCTGAAGTTGTAAGGAAACACTTCGTATTCCACTTTAATGGTGGGTGTTTCAGGAATATTTGCCGCCCAGTTTTTCTTCCGCAGAATTAACGTGGCCGAACCCCAATCCAATGTACACAGGTTACTGTCTAACTTAAAACCGTTGCTGAAACTTGCTTTAAATGTGGAGGGAATAATACTCAGCGTATCAAGCCTGATGCTGTCTTTTGCTGCGCTGACTTCAAAAGAACGCTTGTTCCCCGCAACCTGAGCAACAGCAAAGGCGGGCAAAAGCAAAAGAAGCAGAACCTTGAATGATTTCAGCACCGGGTAAAATTACAATAAACGTTGTTTGGTAGAAGTGGGGCAAAGGCTCAGGTATTTCTTGTGGGCATAAAAATAAACAAAGACCGGCTCAAAGCAAGGCTATATAAAAAACAAAAATTTTGTAATTCCCATCCTCCCTATATCTTTGCCGCCCCGCAAAAGCAATTACTAAACCCCATAAAACAAATGCTTCACAAAACAGTACTCCTCGTTACCCTTTTTATTTCCACTATAGCTTTTGCACAAAAAAAAGCCCCCGAAAACTGGCAAACACTTGACCCCGCAGCCAATAAAATCTATGGCACCGGTTCCGAAGAAGCCTATAAAACCCTTACCGGCAAAACATCACAACCCGTTATTGTGGCAGTAATAGATATTGGTACCGACCCCAACCACGAAGATTTGAAAGACATCATCTGGACCAACTCAGGCGAAATCGCAAACAACGGAATTGACGATGATAAAAACGGATACGTTGACGATATTCACGGCTGGAATTTTCTGGGTGGCAAAACCGATGACATCAATTACGAAGCCACCGAACTTGCCCGCATGTATTACCGCATGAGCAGGAAATATAAAAATGTAACAACCTCCGGTTTATCCGCTGCCGATGCTGAGGAATACAAATATTTCGAAGAAACAATTAAGCCAAAGTATATAAGCAAACAGGCCGAAGACGATGCCCAGGCAGCGCAAATCAGTGTTTTGTCAAGTTTTATTACCAACGTAAAAAAGCAGGGAAACGGAGTGTTCAGCAATGCTACCGTAAAATCATTTGTACCTAATAACCAGCAGGATGAACTTATTCAGAAACGCATAAAATTTATTCTTGCCCTTGTCAGCGCTGAAGAGTTGGACAAACAAGTAAGTCAGGGTGCCGATATACTCATCAATGTTGCCCGCCTTAACCACATGAATGCAGATTCCATCCGTCAGTCCGTTGTAGGTGATGACCCTAATAATCCCAACGAAAGGTACTATGGCAACAACCACGTTCAGGGTCCCGATGCCCTGCATGGAACCCATGTGGCAGGTATTATTGCCGCCATGCGAAACAACAACATTGGCATAAACGGAATCGCCAACAATGTAAAAATTATGATTGTGCGTGCCGTTCCCATTGTGATGAGCGCGATAAAGACGTTGCCAACGCTATCCGTTATGCCGTTGATAACGGTGCTAAAGTCATCAACATGAGTTTTGGAAAATATTATTCGCCCGATAAAAAAGTGGTGGATGAAGCCGTGGAATATGCACATTCAAAAGACGTATTGCTCGTTCATGCCGCAGGCAATGATGCAAAAAACAGTGATGAAGAAACCTCGTATCCTTCACGCAAACTGTTATCAGGAACCACAGTAAATAGTCGCCCCTCAAATTGTCTATAACAGGTGATTTTATTGACATTGTTGAAAATACAGGTGATAAAAATCTGCCGAAAAAGTAAT
>CAMDBK010000108.1 GCA_945889235.1 Chitinophaga pinensis | reverse complement strand
GGAACAGCCCCTTATCTTTATTCATGGAATTCGAATCCCATTCAAAACACACAAACTGCCACCGGACTTCCGGCAGGAGATTATATAGTTACAATTTATGACGACAACGGATGCAGCAATACAGCAACAGTAACTGTTGGTGCTCCCTTTGGTTTAGATGTTTCTATAACCAGTACCCAAATTACTTGCTATGGTGCAGCCGATGGAACAGCAACTGCACATGTTTCAGGTGGGACCCCTGGATTTTCATATTCATGGAATACTTCACCTATACAAAGTACACAAACTGCTGTGGGATTATTTCCGGGCACTTACAATTTAACGGTAACCGATGCAAACGGATGCTCAGTGTTTTCTACAGTCGGGATTAGTCAACCACCTGCTATTAATGCTTCAGCAACTTCAACCAGTTCAGCATGCGGACAACCAACAGGTACTGCAACGGTAACTGCAAGCGGAGGAACCGGAAACCTTACCTATTCATGGAATACAAACCCTGTTCAGACAACTGCAACTGCTACTAATCTTACAGCAGGAACTTATACTGTAACTGTTACTGATGCTTCAGGATGCACAATAACAGTTACCGCATCTGTTACAAGTTCAGGTGGTCTTACCTCTTCTGCAACGCATACCAATGTAAGCTGTAACGGTGGTGGTAACGGAACCGCTACCGCATCTGCAACAGGTGGCACTCCCGGTTATTCATGGTCATGGAATTCACAACCCTTACAAACAACACAAACAGCTTTTAACCTATACGCAGGAACTTATACCGTTACTGTTACCGACCAGGCAGGATGCGTTTCAACAAGTTCAACAACTATTACTGAACCTGCAGCTATAACCATCACCGGAGAGGTCCACGGCATAACTTGTTTCGGTGAACAATCAGGTTCTGTTGATGCATCTGTATCAGGAGGTGTTGGCCCTTACACTTATTCATGGAACACAACACCTGAACAAACCACTTCAGTAATTTCAGGACTTGAACCAGGCGATTATACACTTACTGTTACAGACGGGCAGGGCTGCACAGCAGATGAGACTTTTACTGTAGCTGAGCCCTCTTCAGTTTTAGCTGCAAGCACCATTCATTCAAACATTTTATGTAATGGTGAAAGTACCGGTGCAGCAACAGTAACTGCAACGGGAGGAACAGGACCTTACACCTATTCATGGAATTCAAACCCGGTACAAACTGCAGCAACTGCATTTAATCTTCCGGCAGGAACATACACGGTTTCTGTTACGGATGATAACGGCTGCACAACAACTGCAACAGCAACCATACTGCAACCGGCAGCAATGACTATTCAGGTATCGTCAACAGAAACTTCATGCAGTGTACCTAACGGAACAACTACTGTAAGTGCATCGGGTGGATCACCTGACTATTCTTATTTATGGAATACGGACCCTGCACAAACAACTGCAACAGCAAGCGGTTTATCTTCGGGTGATTATTCTGTTATAGTAACCGATGCAAACGGTTGCACACAAACAGCAAATGTTTCTGTTACCAACCAGGGCGGACTGAGCGCAGAAATATCAGGCACTAATGTTAGCTGCAATGGAGGAAATAATGGTTCAGCTACTGTAACAGCATCAGGTGGAAATCCAAATTACACCTATGCATGGAACACCAATCCCGTACAAACAACGGCAACCGTTTTTGACCTGAGTGCCAGCACCTATACCGCAACCGTTACTGACGGAGGCGGATGCGTTTATGCCGCAACAGTAACTATTACCGAGCCCGCAGCATTAACCGTAACTACTGATGCAGAAAATATTCAGTGCAGTGGTGAACAGAACGGAACTGCAACCGCATCGGTTGAAGGTGGAACTCCCGGCTATACGTATTCATGGAACACAGATCCTGCGCAAACAACTGAGGGAATTTCAGGACTTGCTGCCGGCAGTTATACCGTTACTGTTACTGATGAAAATGGCTGCTCGGCAACTGCAACTGCAACTGTTACCCAGCCTAATTCTGTTTTATCAGCTACTGTAATTCATACCAATGTTTCGTGCAACGGTGGAAACAACGGTGCCGCTACTGCCAACGTCTTTGGCGGAAGTCCGGCTTATTCGTATGTATGGAATGATGCCAACAACCAAACAACACAAACAGCAATTGCGCTTTCTGCCGGCTCGTATTCAGTAGTGATTACTGATGCCAACGGATGTTCGGTTACTAAAAATGTAACGATAACACAACCGGCTGCTATTGCTGTTGAGATTTCTTCTCAGAACCCTGCCTGTCAGCAAAGCAATGGTACTGCAACTGCAACCGCTTCGGGCGGAACAGGTGCTCTTAATTATTCATGGAATTCTTCACCGGTACAAAATACAGCAACAGCAACTGCGCTGCCGGCAGGTTATTACACCGTTACTGTTACCGACAACAACGGATGTGCTGTAACTGCAAGTGTTGCTTTGAATAATGTGGGTGGTCCAATAGTTCAGGTTGCGAGTTCCGATGTAAGTTGTTATGGTTCTACAAACGGAGTAGCCGTTGCAAGTGCTTCGGGAGGAGGAGGACCTTATTCCTTTTCATGGAACACACAACCTGCGCAGACTACCCAATCAATTTCCAACCTTTCACCGGGCAGTTATACAGTTACCGTTACCAATACTAATGGTTGTACATCGGTTGCTTCTGTAACTATTTCACAACCGGAAGCATTAACAGCAGCAACCGGCAGCACCGACCCAAGCTGTAATATTTGTGCTGATGGAAGTGCAACAGTTACACCTTCAGGCGGTACCGCACCTTATTCATACCTATGGGATAACGGACAAACAACAGCAACTGCTCAAGACCTTACTGAAGGAACCTATTGTGTTAACGTAACCGATGCCAACGGCTGTCAAATCAACACCTGTGTTACTTTAACCGCATTGGTTACAGGTATTGTTAATGCATCGCTGTCTGATAATTCATTTACGGTTTACCCTAACCCTACATCAGGAACAATAACCGTTGAACTGGAAACCACACAGCTTTCAAGAATTACTTTAACGCTTACAAATATGTTGGGACAAAACATCGTGAGCCAGCAAAGTGAAGTAAACGGTTTATTCAAACAGGTGTATGACTTATCTGCTTTTGCAGAAGGGCTTTACTTTATTACCGTGCGTTCAGAAAACGAAACGCTGCTGAGGAAGGTGATTAAGAAGTAGACTGAATTAGTTTTAGAAATAAAAAAAGCCCCGCCCCGATTTCTAGGGGCGGGGCTTTTTTATTCAATATCCAAATGTTCAATATCGTCTTTGTCTTTAGAGCGGTTAACGGATTTTTTTGCTAAAATTAAATCCCGTATGTCAATCATACGCACCGAAACATCATCAAAGTTTTGCAATGATGAGTTTTTATAAGCGCTGCCAAACTCCAGACCTTTTACTGCTGTTAATATTTCTATACAAACAGGTGGTCTCCCAAAAGTGAATACATCATAGTTGTCGGTTTTCATGAATTTTTCTTCAGTCATGTCAAACAAACTCATTCCGAAATGAGCAAAGGCTTTTTTCAGTCGCTGATAATTATCTGGAGAAGGATTGACCCAAATATCGAGGTCGCCTGTGGTGCGGTTGTAGCCGTGAAATATAACGGCATATCCTCCAACCAAAATGTATTCAACCTCTGCTTTGTTCAGCGCTTCAATAAACTCAGTAAAGTCAGCATTAAGCGTATTACCCATTTTTACGCATCGAGAAAAGTTGTCTGTCCATGCGGGGTTGATTTTTATAATCAATGCCGTATGCGGCACAGGTAAGAAACCATGCGGCCTTCCATCTTTCCTCTATCGTTTTCTTCAACCAGTAAGCTGTAGAATTATCCGCCTCCTGAAAAGTTTGAATTTTAAATGCACTTCTGTCTAAACGATACATGCTTTTCTGTTTCTTTATTTAAAAACAAATTTACAAATTTTCTTTTACTGCTTATTCCCTACTCCCTACTTTCGTTTTACTCCTTCACCACCTTCTCCGTTTTTACCAAGCCGCCTTTTGCATTAAATAATTGCAGCAATCAGCCGGAAAATTAATGGAGCATTGAACCATGAATAAATCGGCACACTTCAAATTTATTTTCTGATAGTCAGAAGGCAATAATCCAATCTTTGTAGGAGTAGCACCGTAACTTATATTTTGCAAGAGATTGATTTTTGCAAATTGCAAATTTTGCTTTTGACCTTGCCAGTGAGATAATAACCGCTTTCAACTTATCAGCCCATCTGTCACCGCTGCCTTGTGTGTTCAGACTTTCAACATATATGGCAGTACTTAGAATGGCATTTAACGCGCGCTTGCGGATAACAACCTTCATTGTTTTTTCCTTAACAAACGCAGTTGTTTTTTTACATAGTCAAATGCTTCACCCACTTCATATTCTTCACCGTCATTTTTCGCTAACCACTTTTCGAGTTTTTGCATACTCGGTTTTTTACCCGGCAGTGCCATTTCTTCATCACTCAGTTCAGTTTCCTTAAACTGTTCAATACCCATCTCTTTCGCAACACGCGAAAGCAACTCTATTTTTGTTTTTGAGCCCGAGGTGAATGTGATGGTTCTCATTGTTGATTATTTTTTGTTGCTGTAAAGATACAGCTTTTTATAAAAAATTTATTTTACTCCTTCACCACCTTCTCCGTTTTTATCAAGACGCCTTTTGCATCAAACAGGTGTATGACTTGTCTGCTTTTGCAGAAGGGATTTACTTTATTACCGTGCGTTCAGAAAACGAAACGATGCTGAGGATGGTGATAAAGAAGTAAAAGGAATTAGTTTTGATTACAGAAAAGGACGGAGCTTTATGCTCCGTCCTTTTTTTCTTTGTGACACTTTGCGCAACCTTTGCGCCCTTTGCGGTAAAAAATCTATTTTTACCCGTTCACAAATTTTTACTGATGTCCGACAACAACGATAAACGATTATTCCTGCTTGATGCCTTTGCCCTTATTTACCGTGCCTATTTTGCTTTCGGCACTAACCAACGCGTAACTTCAACCGGGTTGAACACTTCTGCAGTATTTGGTTTTACAAACACGTTGCTGGAAATTTTGCAGAAAGAAAAACCCACGCACATTGCCGTGGTGTTTGATACCGCTGCTCCTACCGCTCGCCACATTGAGTTTGCCGATTACAAAGCCCACCGCGAAGCCATGCCCGATGATATTGTGGTTGCCATTCCATATGTAAAACGGCTGATTGAAGGTTTTAATATTCCCGTTTTATTCAGTGATGGTTATGAAGCCGATGATGTAATCGGCACGCTTGCCAAGAAAGCCGAGAAAGCCGGATACGTTACCTATATGATGACACCCGACAAAGATTACGGGCAATTAGTAAGCGATAATATCTTTATGTATAAGCCCGCCAAGTTTGGTAATCCCGCTGAGATACTTGGTCCCAAAGAAATCTGTGCGAAGTATAATATCCAACGACCTGAACAGGTGATTGACATCCTCGGTTTGATGGGCGACACGGCTGATAATATTCCCGGCATTCCCGGTGTGGGCGAAAAGACTGCGATTAAATTAATCACCGAATATCATAGCGTTGAAAATCTTTTAGAGAATGCCGAGAAGCTGACCGGCTCACTGAAAGACAAGGTGATGAACAATAAAGACAAAGCAATTTTGTCAAAAAGATTAGCCACCATTTTATTGGATGCGCCTGTGGAATTTGAGGAAGATAAACTCATCATGGAAGCTCCGGACAAGGAAAAACTGAAAGAGCTTTTCACTGAATTAGAGTTTCGTCAGATTGCGAAAAGGGTGTTAGGCGAAGAACTTTCTTCAGAAGCAACAGAACAAAAGAAAGAGAAAAAAGCCATAGCTGCCACTAAAGTTGAAACCGGTCAGTTTGATATGTTTGGCGGTGATGATGAAACATCCGAAGCAACAAACAACGAACAGACACATGAGATTTTTAAAACCATTGCCGATGTTCCGCACACGTATCATCTAGTAGATAGCAAAGAAAAACGCGCAGAATTAATTCAACTTCTTTCTTCACAAAAATGTTTTTGTTTTGACTCGGAAACAACAGGACTTGATGTTTTTGAAGCCGAGATTATTGGCCTTTCATTCTCCTGCAAAAAAGGCGAAGCGTATTACGTTACCATTCCCGAAAATCAAACCGAGGCGAAAGAAGTCATTACTGAATTCAAGTCTTTGCTTGAAAACGAAGCGATAGAAAAAGTGGGACAGAACATGAAATATGATATCTCTGTTCTGAGAAATTATGACGTTGAAGTATTGGGCAACAAGTTCGACACCATGATTGCGCATTACCTGATACAGCCCGACATGCGCCACAACATGGATGTGCTGGCGGAAACGTATCTGGGTTATTCACCCGTTTCCATTACCACGCTGATTGGTGCAAAAGCCCGCCCGAATGACAAGGTCGGGCGGGGAAAAAACCAACTCAGCATGCGCGATGCTCCCGTTGAGAAATTGGTGGAGTATGCAGGCGAAGATGCGGATGTAACATTGCAGTTGCGCGAAGTCTTTGAACCCATGCTGCAAAAAGACGGCACCAATAAAGTATTTGACAACATTGAGATGCCCCTGGTTGCTGTTTTGGCTGACATGGAAAATGAAGGAATAAATCTTGACACTGCTGCGCTTGCATCGTTCTCAATAGAACTGAAGGACGAGATTTTAAAAGTACAGGACGAGATTTATCAAATGGCGGGAACCACTTTTAACATTGCATCACCACAACAGCTGGGTAAGATTTTGTTCGACCACATGAAGATTTCTGACAAGGTTAAAAAGACCAAGACAGGTCAGTATGCAACTGGTGAAGATATCTTGGAAAAACTTGCAGCAGCTAATCCGATTGTAGAAAAAATATTAGTGTTCCGCGAATTGCAGAAACTCAAAAACACGTATGTTGACCCGCTGCCGACAATGCTGAATCCAAAGACAGGAAAAATTCACACTTCCTACAATCAGGTGGTGGCGGCAACAGGAAGACTGAGTTCGGACAAACCAAATCTTCAGAACATTCCCATCAGAACAGAGAAGGGTCGCGAGGTTCGTAAAGCTTTTATTGCGCGCAATGATGAGTTCACTATTCTTTCTGCCGACTATTCGCAGATTGAATTGCGCATCATTGCAGAACTCAGTGAAGACCCGGGAATGATGGAAGCTTTTCGTCAGGGTTTAGACATTCACTCCGCAACAGCTTCCAAAGTTTTCAATGTTCCGCTTGAAGCTGTGGATAAGGAAATGCGCAGAAAAGCAAAAGCTGTGAACTTCGGAATATCTTATGGACAAACCGCTTTTGGTTTATCGCAAACGCTGAACATTCCTCGCAAAGAAGCACAGGATATCATTGAAAATTATTTCGCACAATATCCCAACGTGCGCGGACTGATGGATAAGAACATCAACTTCGCCCGTGAGCATGGTTATGTGGAAACCATCATGGGACGCAGAAGATATTTGCGCGATATTAACGACAGCAATGCCAATGTGCGTTCAGGTGCTGAACGCAATGCCATCAACGCTCCTATTCAGGGCTCCGCTGCCGACATGATTAAAATTGCGATGATTAACATTCATGACGAAATAAAAAAACAAAAACTCAAATCACGTTTACTTCTTCAAGTGCATGACGAATTGGTTTTTGATGCGCACAAAGATGAAGTGGATGTATTAAAAACATTAATCCGTGAAGGAATGGTAAATGCCATTCCTATGAAAGTGCCCATTGAAGTGGATATGAACACAGGTAAAAACTGGTTGGAGGCGCATTGAGCAATCACGTCATTGCGAGCGTAGCGAAGCAATCTCATTAGTTGGAGATTGCTTCGGGTGAAAAACCCTCGCAATGACGGAAATATTCCTTTTCTTTGAACCATAAAAACCAACCACATGCAAATCACCAAAATAATTTCTGCAGCTTTAATTTCCACCCTTTTTCTTGCTGCCTGCAGCAACGAACCTAAAAAAGAAAACACCGAAGAAAAACCTTTTGTGGCGGAAGCTCCCGTTGACCTCACCAATTCCGAAGCCATGATGAATAACATGCCTTCGCCAATTGAACTCGCTATCCTCATAAAAGCCGAAGGTGCAAAATACAATAAGGAACTGCTGAATGATGTAAAGAACATTTCAAAATATACTACCAATGCTAAAAAAGCTATAAATATTGGGGTTTACAGCGCAGATGTTGGTTACACCACCCTTTTCAAACAAACACAGGAAACCTATTTCTACTTCAACAACATCCGCAAACTTTCAGATGAGATTGGTTTATCAAGCGCCTTTGACCAAACCATGTTCGACCGGGTGGAAAGTAATGTCGAAAATCGCGATTCGCTCATCGGAATTATTACACAGGCTTATCAGGTTGCAAACAAATTTCTGAAAGATAATAACCGCATGAGCACATCGGTTCTTATGGTTTCGGGCGCGTGGGTTGAGTGTATGTATATTGCCACCCGCCTCAGCAGCAACGGAAAAATAAATCCCCAGATTGCAGCCCGTGTTGCTGAACAAAAAATCACACTTGGTAAATTGCTTTCCACTATGAATGAGTTTAAAAGCGATGAAAATGTAGCTGCACTCATTCCCCAATTTGAGAGCCTGAAAGCCATTTTGGAAAAAGGTGAAATGGCAACTCCCAAGGACGATGATTTTGTGATTAACGAAACTCAATATAGAGAACTAGTTGAAAAAACTGCCGAGGTTAGGGGTTCGTTTGTGAACTAAACCTTAGCATTGCACTTACATATTGGTTTGATTTAAGCAGGAAAATCCTAAATTTGCGCTGCTTTACCAAAAAACGCACAAACTAAAAACACTTCACATCGGGAAATTTCTACTATTTTAGATTTTCATTTTCAGCTATTTTGAATTCTGTGAAGTTCTGTTTTACAAGAAGTTTTTCAATACTATGGTTTTTTACCCTA
>CAMDBK010000107.1 GCA_945889235.1 Chitinophaga pinensis | reverse complement strand
GCGACTCGGGCTGGTTGTTGAAAGTGTGTTGCAGACCGCCATTATTGACAAAGGCGAGTTGAAACTGAAATCTGAAATCATAGATATTCATGAAGTAATTGAAGCTTTGGTTAACAATATGAAAATTCAGGCCGACAGGATTGGCGGAGAAATTACCACAGACCTTAAAGCAGAAAAATGTATTATTCATGGTGATAAAGTGCACATCATAAACGTAATCATGAACCTGATTGATAATTCACTGAAGTACTGTGAAGAAAATCCTCTGGTAAAAATTGCAACAAGAAGTTTCAGTGAAGGAATTTCCATTTCGGTAGAAGACAACGGAATTGGCATCAGTTCTGAAAATCAGAAAAAGATTTTTGATAAACTTTATCGTGTACCCACCGGAAATATTCACAATGTTAAAGGCTTTGGATTAGGATTGAGTTATGTAAAAGCAATTGTTGAGAAACACAATGGAACTGTGAACCTTGTAAGTGAAACCGGAAAAGGAAGCAGGTTTGATATTTTTTTACCGTATTAATGTTCACTAAAACTAAATAACATGCAAAAGCCAATGTCCGCAATCAAAGTTTTGTTAGTTGAAGATGATCCTAATCTTGGTTTGTTGCTCAGAGAATATCTGAATGCAAAAGGCTACGAAACCATGCTGGCAACCAACGGCAAAAAGGGTTATGAAGCTTTTTCAAAAGGCGATTTTCAATTGTGTATTCTGGATGTAATGATGCCGGTAAAAGATGGTTTCACCCTGGCGGAAGAAATCCGCAGAACGGATAAAACTATTCCCATTATTTTTCTTACAGCAAAATCAATGAAGGAAGATAGAATAAACGGTTTTAAAAAAGGCGCTGATGATTACATGACCAAACCATTCAGCATGGATGAATTGATGTTACGTATAACAGCTATTTTAAGAAGAGTAAACCCCGAAGCGGTGAGCAGTGAACCTGGATTGCAAACCTTCAAAATAGGAAAACTGCGTTTTGATGTTACGCACCAAACATTGGAAGGCAAAGACTACAGCCAGAAACTCACCACAAAAGAAGCGGCCTTACTTAATCTGCTTAGCGAAAATAAAAACGATGTTCTTGAACGCTCTTTTGCTTTAAATAAAGTCTGGGGAGATGATAATTATTTCAATTCGCGCAGTATGGATGTATACATCGCCAAGCTTCGCAAATACCTTTCAGCCGACCCTAAGATTGAGTTGATAAATGTGCACGGGAAAGGTTTTAAACTGATGGATTAATCATAGTGAAGCCGTTCTTCCACCATCAACAGGCAAATTAACTCCGGTAATATAACCGGCAGCGGGAGTAGCAAGAAACGCAGCGGCAGCAGCAATCTCAGAAGCTGAGGCAAAACGTCTTGCAGGAATTTCATGCTGCATTTCTAATCTTACAGTTTCTTTACTCACCGCATTTTTTTCAGCACGCTTTTCAATAATGGTTGTCATACGTGAGGTTTCAGTAGCTCCCGGCAACACATTGTTAACCGTAATACCAAATGGCGCAAGTTCCACTGAAAGTGTTTTTGCCCAATTAGCAACCGCTCCACGCACTGTGTTTGAAACTCCCAGTCCCGGAATAGGTTGTTTTACTGAAGTGGAAATAATGTTAATGATTCTTCCAAAACTACTTTCTTTCATTCCCGGAACAACTGCCTGCACCAGCACCTGATTGCACAACAAATGATTATTAAATGCCTGCACAAATTCTTCCAGCGAAGCATCAATTGCTTTACCTGAAGGTGGTCCGCCTGTATTATTGATGAGAATATGAACCGTTCCGTTTTCTTTAATCCAACTTTCAATTTTTTCTTTCAGAATTGCTGGATGTGAAAAATCTGCGCAGATAAAATTATGTTTTTGTGCTTTTGAAGTGTTGAGTTCAGAAAGTGTTTGTTTCAGTTTTTCTTCACTGCGGGCAATCAGAATTACTTCCGCGCCAAGCGCTGAAAGCTCTATGGCTATTGCTTTTCCTATTCCCTGTGTACTTCCGCACACAAAAGCTTTTTTGTTTTCAAGGTTTAAGTTCATGTTTCAAAATTAATTCTTATTGCGGAATTTCTTTACTTTGTCTGAGAATCGTCATGCTGAACTTGTTTCAACATCTTAATCTTAAGACCCTGAAACAAGTTCAGGGTGACGACATACTAAATAAAATTTTCAACCATGAGTATCAGACGTCCTTTCAACCTTAAAAAATGGATTGATGAAAACCGCCACCTTCTTAAACCGCCCATCGCCAACAAAAATCTTTACCCCGAAGGCACTGATTATATTGTGATGATTGTTGGCGGACCAAATGCACGAAAAGATTATCACTACAACGAAACCGAAGAATTATTTTATCAATTGGAAGGTGAAATAAATGTAAAGATTCAGGAAGAAGGAAAACCTGTTGACATCAAACTTGGACCAGGTGACATGTTTTTGTGTCCGCCTAAAACCCCGCATTCTCCGGGCAGATCAGAAGGTTCAATAGGTTTGGTAATTGAGCGCGTGCGCGAAGGGAAAGGCTATAACGATGGTCTGCTTTGGTTCTGCGAAAAATGCAACAACAAATTATACGAAACCTATTTTGAGTTGCACGATATTGAAAATGATTTTCTTCCGCGCTACAAAGAATTTTATAGTTCTGAAAAATTGCGTACTTGCAAACATTGCAATCATGTAATGGAAACTGATCCCCGATTTGTTTAGTGTATGTTGACAATAGACATACATACGCACATTCTTCCTGAAAAAATGCCCGATTGGGCTGCGAAATTCGGGTACGGTGGATTTGTAAAACTGGAGCATCTCAAACCTTGTTGTGCTAATATGATTGTTGATGGAAAACTTTTCCGTGAGATTGAAGACAACTGTTGGGATGCTGAAAAAAGAATCAAAGAATGTGACCATCATCATGTGGATGTGCAGGTATTATCAACTGTTCCGGTGATGTTCAGTTACTCGGCAAAGCCGCAGGATGCGTTGGATATTTCCATGTTTCTCAACGACCATATTGCTGAAATTGTGCATCGTTATCCTAAACGGTTTGTTGGATTGGGAACTATTCCTTTGCAGGCGCCAGACCTTGCAGAAAAAGAATTGGAGCGTTGCATGAAAATGGGCTTGCGCGGAGTACAAATAGGCTCACACATAAAAGATGACTGGAATCTGAGTTCACCTGCAATTTTTCAGATTTTTGAAACTGCTGCAAAACTGGGGGCTGCAATTTTTGTCCACCCCTGGGAAATGATGGGGCAAGACAGAATGCCACGCTACTGGCTACCCTGGCTGGTTGGAATGCCTGCCGAAACTTCACTGGCAATTTGTTCCATGATTTTTGGTGGCGTATTTGAAAAATATCCTGAACTCCGTGTTGCATTTGCACATGGCGGTGGTTCTTTCCCTGCCACAATAGGAAGAATTGAGCATGGTTATCATTCACGCCCCGACCTTGTGGCAATTCATAACAGCGTAAATCCTAAAATGTACATCGGAAAATTCTGGCTGGATTCATTGGTTCATGATGAAGAAATGCTGCGCTACATCATTAAATTATTTGGTTCCGAAAAAATTGCACTTGGTTCTGATTATCCTTTTCCGTTAGGTGAAAATGAACCCGGAAAATTGATACGGAGTTTGAATTTTGAAAATTCAATTACAGAAAATCTTTTACACGGCTCAGCACTAAAATGGCTTGGGCTTGAAAAAAATATATTTGAATGAAAGCTCCCTACTGGCTTGACAAAAACGAATATCCTTTCAAGTCAAAATATTTAGAGATTGACGGAAGTAAAATCCATTTCATTGATGAAGGTGAAGGTGAAATTATTCTTATGGTTCACGGAACACCCGACTGGTCGTTCACTTACCGCAACATGGTGAAACACCTTTCAAAAAAATATCGTTGCGTAGCAGCCGACAATTTAGGTTACGGTTTGAGTGAAAAACCTGAAAATGCTGACTATACGCCAGAAGCCCATTCTATTCGCTTATGGAAATTTATTGAAAAACTTGGTTTAAAAAACATCAATTTGGTTGTTCATGATTTTGGCGGACCAATTGGATTCGGGTATGCGCTCAATCATCCTGAAAATATTAAACGTGTTGTGATTTTTAACACCTGGATGTGGAGTCTGAAAGACGAAAAACATTTTGAAACTCCCGGAAAAATTTTTGGTGGTTGGCTTGGAAAATTCTTTTATACACAATTGAATTTTTCTGCACGCGTAATTATGAAAGCATCGTTTGGAAATAAGAAAAAACTAACACCTGAAATTCACCGCCAATATCTGAAAGCACAGGGAAGTCCGAAAGAAAGGATTGCAGCTTTTGCATGTGTAAAATCGTTAATTGGTTCAAGCAGTTATTACAATAATCTTTGGGAAAAACGTGAATCACTTCTGAAAAAGCCTGTGCTAATGATGTGGGGAATGAAAGATGAATTTTTAAAAACATCTTTACTCTTTCCGAAATGGGAAGAATTACTGAAAAGTAAAAAGATTGTGAACCTTGAAAATGCCGGACACTTTGTTCAGGAAGAAGAACCAGAAGCAATTAACAGAGAATTAGAAGCTTTTCTTAACTCTTAGCTTTCTCTTTGTATTCGCGATAAAGCTGCCGAACAATTCCATCTGCTAATCCAATTTTAGGAATATAAATTCTGCGGCTGCCGCACCACTGCATGATGTCGAGAAATATTTCAGCAGCAGGAATAATTACATCTGCGCGGTCGAGATTCATGTCTAATTTTTTTATGCGGTCTTCAATAGAATACGACTTTATCAGTTTGTAAACCTGCGTTACCTGCTCAATGGAAAGCGATGCATTCTTCTTTGCTTTTGCTCCGCTGAGTTTGAAAATTTTATTGATGTTTCCTCCTGAACCAATAAGGAAAAGCGGTTCATGCTTTTCAGTAGTTTTCTTCACCCACTTCTTCAATTCTTTTTCATCTTCCTTTTCTACAATTCCTTTCAGGTATCTGACTGCACCAACATTAAATGAACGTGAAGCGATTAACTCACCTCTGTCAAACAAAGTAAGCTCGGTGCTTCCTCCGCCAACATCCACATACAGATATGAGTTCTTGTGGTCCAGCATTTCTTCAACATGGGTTGAATAAATAATATCGGCTTCTTCTTTTCCTTCAATCACTTCAATTTTTATCCCGGTTTCTTTTGCAATGTATTTCACAACTGATTCGCTGTTGGCAGTTTCACGCATAGCACTGGTGGCACATGCACGAAAAGAAACAATGTCGCTCACATCCATCAGGTATTTGAAAGACTTCATGGCAAGCAGCAGTTTTTCAATTTTTTTATCGCTGAGTTTTTTTTCTGAAAAGGCTTCTTCACCCAGCCGTAACGGAACTCTGATAAGGTTAATTTTTCTGAAAACAGGAGCTTTCCCGTTTTCAATAACGTTCATCAGCAAAAGCCGGATAGCGTTAGAACCAATATCAATTGCCGCGAACGTGAGTATTTTCACTTTAAAATAATTTCCGCAAAAATTGAATTTTAAAAAATAGAATTAGCGCGCTGTTGAAAAGTATTGAAAAATGAGAACTGCTTAAGATTTCCCGTGCTTCTCTTTCAGGTAATTATAAAATGCAACCTGTGAGCGGATTTTATTCCTGCTGTTGCTACGCTTGTATCGGTTCGTCTGAAACTCGTCAATAATTCGCGCCTTCACATTGCCTCTCAATTGAATATTAAGCATCGTTCTAAGTTCCTGTTGCAAATCTTTGTCATAAACAGGACAGGTAACTTCCACGCGGTAATCAAGATTGCGTGTCATCCAGTCGGCAGAAGAAAAATAATACAATTCATTTCCGTCATTGCAGAAAACAAAAATGCGTGAATGTTCAAGGTAGCGGTCAACAATACTTACAGCTTCAATGTTTTCACTCATTCCTTTTATGCCGGGAATTAACGAACATATTCCGCGCACAATCAGGTTAATCTTAACTCCTGCTTTACTTGCATGATAAAGTTTTTTTATCAGCTCCATATCCACCAGATTATTCATCTTCAAAATTAGGTAAGCAGGTTTTCCTTCTTTGGCATTTTTTATTTCATTGTTGATGAGCGAAATCATTTTTTTTCGCATGGAATGTGGCGAAACCACAAGGTGTTTATACTTGTGCGTGTGAAAATTATTTTCAAAAAAATCAAACAACTTACTTACCTCTGAAGTAATTTCCTTGCGCGAAGTAAACAGGCTGTGGTCGCTGTAAACAGTGGCTGTTTCTTCATTGTAGTTGCCTGTTCCCAGGCTGGCATAATTCACAATCTTATTTCCTTCTTTACGTTTGATGAGCATCATTTTAGAATGCACCTTTAAACCCGGAACACCATAAATTACTTTCACCCCTTCTTCCTGCAACAAATTTCCCCACTGAATGTTGGCTTCTTCATCAAACCTTGCCCGCAATTCCATTACAGCTGTTACTTCTTTACCATTTTTTACAGCGCTTACCAATGCATTAATAACGTTTGATTTTTTTGCAAGCCTGTACGCTGTTATTTTTATTGAAACTACATTTGGGTCAATGGCTGCTTCTCGTAACAGGTCTATAAAAGAACTGAAATTTTGATACGGATAGTGCAACAGCACATCACGTTTTTTTAGTACATTAATAATGCTTGCTGTTGGATTCAGGTATTTGTTTTGGATTGGAAGTGAAGGTTGATATTCCAGGTGTTTTCCTCCAACATTGGGAAAACTCATGAAGTCTTTAAAGTTATGATAGCGCCCACCGGGAATAAGGTTATCATTATTAGTGAATTTCATGCTTTTAATAATGAAATCAAGCATTTGGCGCGGCATAGTCTGGTCGTAAACAAAACGTACAGTATCACCTTTTTTTCGTTGTTTAATACTACGCGAAATTTTTTCAACTAAGCTGCGCGAAAGGTCATTGTCGATATGCAATTCTGCATCACGTGTAATTTTTATGGTGAAGGCTTTGTCAAATTTCAGTTTCAGTACTTCAAAAATTTCCTGCATTGAAAAACGGATAACATCATCCAATAACATGATGTATTTTTTGCCGTCTTTTTCGGGAAGAACTAAAAACCGTGAATGGATAGAAGTAGGAATTTCAATCAGTGAATACGGATTTTTCGCACTCTTTCTTCCAACAAATTTTACAGCAAGATAAATTGATTTTTCGCGCAGGTAAGGAAAGTCAGAAGTGTTATAAAGCATGATGGGAACCAGCGTTGGCCTTATTTTCTGGTGAAAATAATCTTTCACAAAAACGCCCTGTTCTTTTGATAATTGATTTTCGTTAAGAATACAAATGTTTTCCTTTTTCAACCCCTCCAAAATCTGATTGTAAATCTCCAGTGATTGTTCCTGATGACGGATAACTATTTCATGAATTTGGCTGAGCAGTTTTTTTGGTTTTGCTCCCAATAGTTCTTTCGCGCTTTTACCAAAATTCAAAACACGTTTGATGGTAGCCACACGCACTCGAAAAAATTCGTCAAGATTGTTGGAGAAGATTCCGAGAAACCGAATGCGTTGAACCAACGGAACATTTTTGTCGCCTGCTTCCTGCAACACACGCTCATTAAACGAAAGCCAGCTTATCTCACGGTTAATTATGTCTTTTTCAACTTTCATTCTGCTGTAGTTTTCTCCACTTTTTGCGGGCTTTCAATAAATACAAGCCTGCCGTTTTCAGGCGTTATCTTTTGCCAATGTTTTACTCTGAAACTTATTTTAGCCACCGAAGAGGTGGGTATTTTTTCAAACGTTTTTCCTGTAAGGTAGTTCAGCAAATTGGTAAGTGAAGGGTCGTGACCAACCAGCATAACAACATCATTCTTATCATCAATATTGTGCAACAATGGAAGCAACGCATCTTTACTGAAATCATAAACAATTTCGTTGATGACAATCTGATTATATTGATACTTCAACGTTCTCGCAAAAATAAGTGCGGTTGTTATTGCTCTTACTGCCGGGCTTGTAATAATAATATCGGGCGAAACTTTCAATGATTTAAGTTTTGCAGAAACCTCAAGTGCATCCTTCACTCCGCTCCTCTTTAACGGACGGTCAATATCTGAAATGTCTGCATCATTCCAACTTGATTTGGCATGACGAACCAATAAAAGTGTTTTCATAAAAGTGAGTGAAAAATAATAAGGATTAGCTACGCAAAGCTACGCAAACACAAACTTAACGTAAAATTAACGGGCTGTTAGTATTCCGTTGTTATGAATAAATGATTTTTATGAAGCTAAAACTTCAACTATTCAGTGTGAAATTTGGTTGTTTAAAGTTAAGAAAATATCAAATGAAGAATAGTTGTTTGTCGAACAGTATTTGTATTTCATATGTTAAAAAACATATATTTGACGGCTTAATTATAAAAATACAATAATTTTGATTTGCTTATCTAAAACAATATATATGATGAAACACTTACTAAAACCACTTTTTATTCTTGCAGTATTTGTTTGTTTATTTTATGGTCACAGCATTGGCCAGCAGAGGAAAGTAGCATTGATGGATCTTTCAGCCCGCAATGCAGAAACCAATACTTCACGACTTACTTCATGTCAATGGATTTTAAATACTGCAGGTGTAGAATACATTAATACCAACAGTCTGCCAACAGCATTAACTTACCCTGTTGTTTTGTTTACTTCTTTAATTCAAAGTAGCACATTCACTTCTGCTGAGCGAACAACTATTACAAACTATGTTACCAATGGCGGAGTAATTATATTTTCAAATATGCAAGCTTCATCATTGCATAGTTTGTGCGGAGCATCGGCAAATTCTTCTTCAACCACTCGGAAAATGTTTACTTTAAATACCACAAACCTGCCCTGGTTGCGCGAGCGTATTACTGACGTTAATGAAATCACCACACGTTTTTTAGGAACTGAAAGCGGATCAACATGCTCAAGCCGTTCTTATACGCTAAA
>CAMDBK010000106.1 GCA_945889235.1 Chitinophaga pinensis | reverse complement strand
AGGAAATAATTGTGGTATGTGTGTAGCACCTGAAAATACAAAAGCCATTGCTGATGCGGTAAACAGTCTGCTGAATGATGAGAACAGTGCACAGCAAATGGGCACAAACGGCAAAAAAGCAATAAAAGAAAAGTATAACTGGGAAGCTGAAAGCCTGAATCTACTTAACTTTTACAACAAGATTAGATGAGCAAAAAAGTTTCAGTTGTAATTCCCTGCCGCAACGAAGAAGATTTTATTCTTCGTTGTCTGGATTCAATTTTCAGTTCTGATTATCCGAATGAACTGATTGAAGTGTTGGTGTGCGATGGAAAAAGCGAAGACAAAACACCTGCCCTGGTTCAGGAATATGCCAAAAAAAACTCAGATGTTCGTTATCTGATAAATGAAAAAACAACAACGCCTTTTGCATTGAATTTGGGTATCACCAATTCTCAGGGAGATGTAATAATTATTTTAGGCGCACATGCTGAACTTGCTGTAAATTATATTTCTGAATGTGTTTTAGCACTTAACCATAAGCCTGATGTGTGGTGCGTTGGCGGTGTGTTGAACAATGTAAGTAGTGATGAGTTAACAACTTCTGTTTCATTGGCAATGTCATCACCATTCGGGGTTGGTAATGCCCATTTCCGAACAGGTGCAAAAGATGGCTATGTGGATACGGTTGCTTTTGGTGCCTACCGCAAAGAAGTGTTTAAAAAGATCGGTTTGTTTGACGAAGAACTTGCCCGCAACCAGGATGATGAGTTTAATTTTCGGTTGCTGAAAAATGGTGGAAAAATATGGTTGAGTACTTCTACTTCTGCAAAATATTACGTGCGCTCATCTTTTCAGAAATTATTCAAACAATATTTTCAATACGGCTATTGGAAAGTATATGTAAATAAAAAGCATAAATCAATAACAACCCTGCGGCAATTGGTTCCTGCTGCGTTTATACTTGGTTTATTTGCTGATGTTATTCTGGTTGTTTTATTCCCCGTCTACTGGAAATATCTTGCGCTTTATCCGTTACTATATTTTGTATTTGCAGCGTTGTTTGCACTTAGGACAGTAAAAAACAACAATCAGTTTTTCACTGTTTTGTTTTCTTTTTTTATTCTTCACACCAGCTATGGAATGGGCTATGTAGAAGGAGTTATTAATTTTATTCTTCTCAACAGAAAACCAGCTAAAGCCAAATCGAAATTAACAAGGTGATGGAAGAAACAGAGAGAATAAAATCAAGCTACGAAAAGAGAAGAAACAATGCTGTCGGCCAAAATGAAAATGCCATATTCATTGAAAATGTTGTTAATGAAAGAGAGATTATTTACTCACGAATAATAAAAGAAAATTTCATTGAAACTGATAAAGTAAATTTCATTGAAATAGGAGCGGGCGAAGGTGCAAATATTGATTTCTTCCGCTCCTTAGGAATTAAAGATGAAAATATTTTTGCTGCTGAACTGCTTCAGGAAAGAGCGCAGAAATTACGAAAAAAATATCCGCGAATTACAGTGGTAGAAGGCGATGCACTACAATTGAATTTTGAAAATACATTTGACATTGTTTTTCAATCGTTGGTTTTTACTTCAATTCTTGATGCAGATTTTAAGCAGAAACTTGCAGCGAAGATGTCGAGCATGTTAAAGCCGGAAGGAATTATTCTGTGGTATGATTTCAAATTCAACAACCCATCAAATAACGATGTTAAAGGAGTTGGCAAAGAGGAAATCAGAAAACTATTTCCGCATGCAACTGAAATTACTTTTTTTAATGTAACACTTGCACCGCCAATCGGGCGAAGGGTTGGAAGTATGTATGAATTCGTAAATTCGTTTTTTCCTTTTCTCAGAACTCATTTGATTGCAGTAATAAAAAGATAATATGATTCCCTTTTCCCCGCCCCGCATTGACCAACTGATAATTGATGAAGTTACAGAAGCTCTCAAGAGCGGCTGGATAACAACTGGTCCGCGCACAAAAAAATTAGAAAAAGAATTAGCAGCATTTTGTGGTGTTAATTCTGTTCTGTGCCTGAACTCAGCCACAGCAGGGCTTGAGCTGGTGTTGCGCTGGTTTGATGTTAAGGAAGGCGATGAAGTAATTGTTCCCGCATATACGTATTGCGCCACCGCAAATGTTGTAATGCATTGCGGAGCAAAACCGGTAATGGTTGATGTGAATAAAAATGATTTTAATATTTCAATAGAAAAAATTAGAGCTGCAATCACTGAAAAAACCAAAGTAATTATTCCCGTTGATTTTGGTGGTTTGCCTTGCGATTACGATGCTTTCAATAATTTACTGGCTGAAGGGTATTTGCATAAACGGTTTACACCGGGTTCAGATGAACAGAAAAAACTAGGAAGGATTTTAGTCCTTTCCGATGCAGCTCATTCACTGGGTTCTTTTTACAATAATAAGCCGGCAGGAAGTTTAACCGATATCACTGTGTTCTCTTTTCATGCTGTTAAAAACCTTACCACTGCTGAGGGTGGTGCAATTGCATTTAATCTTCCTACGCCTTTTGACAATGAAAAATTATATCAGCAATTGTGTGTAAAAAGTTTGCACGGACAAAATAAAGATGCACTTGCTAAAACACAGAAAGGCAATTGGAAATACGATGTAGTAGAAGCAGGTTATAAATGCAATATGACTGATTTGCAGGCTGCCATCGGCTTGATAGAATTAGCCCGTTACAACAATGATACGTTGAAGAAACGTAAACACATCTGTGAATTATATAGCAAACAGTTGGCGGCATTCAGTTGGGCAGAGTTACCGGTTTTTAAAACTGAAAATTCCGAATCATCTTATCACCTCTTTCCTTTGCGAATAATAGGAATTACAGAAAAACAACGCGATGAAATTATTCAAATGATTTTTGATAAAGATGTTTCTATAAATGTGCATTTTCAACCTTTGCCTTTATTAAGTTTTTATAAAAACCTTGGTTATAGAATTGAAGATTATCCTGTAGCTTATGATAATTATTCACGTGAGATTTCGTTGCCGGTTTTTTATGATTTAACAGATGAACAGGTTGAAACGGTTGTAAATGCTGTAGTTTCAGCAGTTGCTTCTTGTATAAATAAATAATGATTAAACGAATTTTTGACATAATGTTTTCACTCATTGGAATATTTATGTTGCTTCCTTTTTTTCTGATTATTTCCATTTTTATACTTCTTGATTCACGTGGCGGAATTATTTATCGTCAAACGCGTGTAGGTGAGAACAACAAAGATTTTAAACTCATTAAATTCAGAACAATGAAAACTGATTCTGATAAAAAGGGATTACTCACCGTTGGCAATAACGACAGCAGAATTACACGTGTTGGCGCCTGGTTGCGGAACTATAAAATTGATGAATTCCCGCAGTTGTTTAATGTGTTGATTGGTGATATGAGTCTGGTTGGGCCAAGGCCTGAGGTGCGCAAATACGTTGAGCTTTATTCACCTGAACAATTGAAAGTTCTTTCTGTAAAGCCAGGCATGACTGATAATGCGTCCATTGAATATGCCGATGAAAATGAATTATTGTCAGCGCAGGAAGAACCTGAAATATTCTACATAAAGGAAGTGATGCCTGCAAAATTGAAAATCAACTTGCAGTACATCGCAAACCAAAGTTTGGCAGAAGATTTTAAAATTATTCTGAAAACCTTTTTCAGGATTCTGAAGAAGTGATAATGGCTTTCTGAAGCCTGCGTATATCTTTTACTTTGTCAGGATATCCCAATTTCTCGTAGGCATACGAGAGGTTATTAATTACTCTTCGTATCATATCAATATTGGTGCACGGTTCATAAAATGAAGGAGTTGGTTTTACTTTCAGTTGCCGCAGAAATGAATCAACTTCACTTTTTCCGAAAACAGTTCCTTTGCTGAAAGGATTAATGTAAAACATCACTTTTTCATCTTTGTCAGAGATAGGAATAGGCAAATTTGTATTTTCATTTGCATAAGCCAGAATAAAATGTTCAGGCAGATTTACCCCGTAAACAGGCATTTCCAGCGCTTGTGCAATAATGGTATACACGATTGAAAGTGAAAGCGGATTGCCTCTTTTACTATCTAAAACATTGTTGATATACGAATTTTGTGGCGCATGAAAATTAGTAGTATTTCCGCTGAAACCATGCACTTCAAAAATTATATGATTTAATACACGCACTTTTTCCAGCGCAGTAAGGTTAGGATTTAGTTCAAGCCAAACATCGTGTTTTATGCTATCTATTTGTTTATGAATAGCAGCCTCATCAAGGTCGGGATACTGGTAGCGCGCAACCAGCAGAATTCCTGTGAGTAAATTTTCTCCTCCGCTTTTCACCCAGCTTTTAAGGTTTTCAAACGTATCAGTGAATTGGATGTGGTGAATAATATTCTCAATCCTTGTTTGAATGGTGCTTTCAAATGATTTCTCCCATTCCTTCTCTAAGAAAGGAATAACAGGACTTCCGTATGAGAGTAGTTTTTCACGGATATGCGAAAAAATTTCTTCATCCGGGTCATCAAGCAAACTGATAAGGGCTGTAATGTCTTTTTCGTTCATCCTGAAAATTGTGCAGCTAATTTAATAAATTCGTATCACTTAACATATTTTTATATGTTTTTCTTTAATAAGATTCCGCTGTTCAGAATAGCTCTTCCTTTAATTGCAGGCATTTGCGCAGGAATTTATTCTGGTGGTTTTGTAATAAATTCTTTTGCGCTGATATTTTTTCTGACAGTAATTCTAATTGGATCTTTTCTGTTTGTCCTTTTCACTGAAAAAACTTCATACAGGCGAAGATGGATATATGGAATGACACTTCACATCTTTCTTTTGTCAACAGGAATAGTAATAGCGATACTACAAACGGAACGGTTTTATCCGAATAACATTTCTCAACTGGATGAAAATACGCATCAGTATTTGGTTAAAGCTACAGGCAATGTAGTTGAAAAACCTAAATCATTTAAACTGGAAGCTGAAGTTCTTTGCGTAATTGACGAAGGTGAAAAACAAACTGCAACAGGTAAAGTTATTTTGTATTTGCAGAAAGACAGCACTACGGCAGCAATAAATTACGGTGATGTTTTTCTTATACGTGCGCCATTGCAAAAACTCCGCGAAACACAAAATCCCGCGCAGTTTAATTACAAGCAGTTTTTGCTTTTTCATCAAATTACTAGACAAGCTTATGTTCCGTCTGATGCATTTGTTTTAACAGGAGTCAACGAAGGGAATCCGATTATGAAATGGATTTATGAATTAAGAAATTCACTGTTAAATATTTTAAGGAAACATGGTTTGGAAGGGCGTGAGTTTGCTGTTGGTGCTGCACTAATTCTTGGTTACACAGATGAATTAGATCCTGAAATCATGCGTGCTTATGCAGGTTCCGGAGCATTGCACGTATTATCCGTTTCGGGTTTACATGTTGGAATAATGTATGTGGTAGTTGCTTTTTTTCTATCGTTTCTTGATAAATTTAAACGAGGAAATATTATTAAAGCAATCTTGTTGCTTGCATTTCTTGCTTTCTATGCAATGATTACAGGACTTTCGCCTTCAGTGCTTCGTGCTTCGGTTATGTTTGGATTTATTGTTATTGCAAAATCATTTAACTATCACACCAATATTTATAACACACTGGCGGTTTCAGCAATTTCACTTCTTATTTACGACCCGTATTTAATCATGCAGGTTGGTTTTCAGTTGTCGTACCTTGCTGTTATTGGCATTGTGGCTATTCAACCTTTGCTGGTTGAACTCTGGGAACCAAAAACAAAAGCAATGAAATGGGTGTGGGAAATTACCTGTGTTTCTGTTGCCGCACAGATTGCTACAGCCCCGCTTGGTTTCCTTTATTTTCATCAGTTTCCGGTTTATTTTATGATTTCAAATCTGATTGTTATTCCTGTTTCAACAGGCATATTATATCTTGGACTTGCTGTACTTCTTTTATCATTCATTCCTGTTGTCTGTGATTTTTTGACTGAGATATTGAAAGGAATGATTTGGTTTTTGAACAGATCTGTTGAACTAACTGAATCAATGCCATATTCTATTCTTGGCGGAATTGATATCAGCATTGTTGAAACATGGATGCTTTATGCAGTTGTTCTATCCATGTTTATTTTTTTTACTATGAAAAAAATGACTGGATTATACATTACACTCCTTGCTTTACTAGTCATTTCATTCACCCAGTTTTTGGAAACAATTCAACAATCTTCTCAACAAAAATTTATTGTTTACAATGTTGCAGGTACAAGTGTTTATGATGTTATTAAGGGTAGAGAAAATTCCTTTTATGCTCCTTCGGTTTTTATTGAAGATAAAGACAAAATGTTATTTAACATTGAACATAACTGGTGGAAAAGCGGAATTGAAAAGCAACACTTCTTTCCTCTTGATACCCTGAGAACAGGTTCAGGAATTCTTTATTTTCAGGTTGCTGATAAAACAGTTTTAGCAATTGACAGTTCGTTTAATGCATCAGTTGATTATTCTAAAAAACTCAAAACTGATTTTGTAATTCTTCGCGAAAATTCACAAATTGAAATTGCTAAAGTTGTTGAATATTTCAATCCGCGATTGGTAATTTTCGATTCGTCAAACTCAACCAGACAATGCCGGAAATGGCAGAAGACTTGTAAAAAACTAGGACTAAATTCTTATGATGTTGCTGCTCAAGGTGCCTTTGTAATGGAATTTTAAAGAATTATGCAATAAAAATTATCTTTGTTTTTTCTAACAAATATGCAACTCACAGATTTTATACAAAAGTTTGAAGCAGAAATTCCTGAAATTGTTCCGGGTACATTAAAACCTGAAACAGTTTTTAAACAGCTTGATTCGTGGAACTCCATGCAGGCGCTGATTTTTATCGCTATGGTTGATTCCGAATATCGTCTAACTCTTACCGCAGAAAATCTTTACGAGTGTACTACACTTTCTGACTTGTTTTCACTCTTAGAGAAAAAGGCTTTAGAAACTTCTAAAAGCCAAGTTTGAGATAGTGTTTACAATTTCAGGCATAAAACTCAGCGGATTGGCAGTAACTGTGCCACAGCAAAAAAAATCCAATCACGATTATCCTTTTGCAACAACCAAGGAGAAAGATTTATTTATTAAAACAACCGGAATAGAAAACCGGAGGATAGCTCCGGCAGGTGTTACCGCTTCTGATTTGTGTTTTGAAGCAGCACAAAAATTGCTGATAGAAAAAGAGGGAACAAGAGAAGAAATAGGTGTACTGATTTTTGTTACTCAAACCCCTGACTGGCTTATTCCACCAACTGGAATAAGACTTCAACATCGCCTAGGTTTACCAAAAAGCTGTATTGCGTTGGATATTAATCTGGGCTGTTCGGGTTATGTTTATGGACTTTCAGTTATAGCTTCATTGATGAAATGTACAGGAGCAAAAAAAGGATTGTTACTTGTGGGTGATGTTTCTTCCTCTGTAATTTCTGAGAAAGATAAAAGCACAGCTCCAATTTTTTCTGATGCCGGAAGTGCTACCCTGCTTGAAGAAAGTGATGATAATGATAAAATCCATTTTAGCCTGCACAATGATGGTGAAGGTTATCAGGCCATTCATATTCCTGATGGAGGAATGAAAAATAAAATTTCATCCTCATCCGTTGTATATGAAAATATTTCAAGCGGAATTGAGAGAAATAAATTGCATCTGGTAATGAATGGTGTTGATGTGTTTAATTTTTCGTTGCGCGAAGTAGCTCCCGATGCAAAGCAATTGCTTGCCTATTGCGGAAAGCAGAACAGCGATATTGATTATTTTATTTTTCATCAGGCAAACCTTTTAATGAATGAAGCTATCAGAAAAAAAATGGACTTGGAAGCCGAAAAGGTTCCATATTCATTGAACGATTTTGGTAATACAAGTTCTGCTTCCATACCGGTAACGCTTGTTACACAATTAGCTGAAAAACTCTGGAACGAAAAATTATCTTTGTTGCTTTCAGGGTTTGGCGTTGGCTTATCATGGGGCACGGTAATTTTAGAAACAGATAAAATTAGGTGTCTTCCACTTATTGAATTATAAAATGGATAATAAAGATTTTTCGGTTTTAGTGCCGGTTTATAATAGCGAAAAAACGCTGGAAGAACTGTACCTGCGCACAGAAAAATTCTTTTTGTCAAAGCAGAAATCATTTCAATTCATTTTTGTTGACGATGGAAGTTCAGACAAAAGCTGGGAAGTTATTCAAACGTTAAAGAAAAAATATCCTGAAACCATTACAGCAATAAAACTCAGCAAAAATTACGGACAACACAATGCACTTTATTGCGGACTTACCTTCGTTAAAGGCGCACAGGTTGTAACTATTGATGATGATTTGCAAACGCCACCCGAAGAAATTGAAAAACTTTTACAAATCCATGAAACAACGGGAGCGGACCTTGTTTATGGTTATTACATAAAAAAAGAACATTCAATTATCCGTAATGCAGGAAGCTGGTTAATAGGAAAAATATTTAAAAATTTTGCCAATACTTCCGGCAAAGGTTCTTCATTTAAACTGATTAATACATCCGTAACAGAAAAAATAATTTCACGCAATTACAGAATGTTTTATCTGGATGAAATTATTGCCTGGCATACCGATAGCATTGAACATGTTGTAGTTGATCACTTGCCAAGAAAAGAAGGAAAATCAGGATATACACTGTTTAAACTTTTTAAAATCACCTTGAAATTGGTGGTTGGTTATACAGCTCTTCCTTTAAAAATAATTTCATGGTTTGGTTTGTTGTCAGCATTGATTTGCCTTGGTTTTGTTGGTTATTTCATGTATATGAAATATACGTATGGCGCTGAACTTGGATTTACAACCTTAATTATTTCCATCATGTTCTCTACCGGACTTATTCTTTTCAGCCTTGGAATTATTGGAGAATATATGCGCAGGCTTTATATCGGTGAAACGGGAAAACCTTCCTATACCGTAAAAACTGTTTTGTAAT
>CAMDBK010000105.1 GCA_945889235.1 Chitinophaga pinensis | reverse complement strand
CAGGCGGTACACCGCCTTATAATTACCAATGGTCAACCGGGCAAGTAGGCAACCAGCTATTTCAGGGTTGTGAGGGGTTTTATCAAATTATGGTAGTTGATGCAAACGGCTGCACCACCCAGAACTTTACCCAGCTCATCAGCACTAATCCTATTGTTATAATACTTGATAACCAAACCAATCTAGACTGCACTACCCCCATGGGAAGCCTTACTGTTCATGCCACAGGCGGAATCGGTCCCTACAATTATTACTGGTATCCCAATGGCGAAACCACCCCTTCCATTGATAGTTTACAGGAAGGAATCTATACCGTAAGTGTAAGTGGTACAGGTGGCACCGATAGCTGCTGGACTTTTGCCGAATACACGATTATAAACACCTACAATTTATATGCATCCATAACTAATACCCCCGCCAACTGCGGAAATAACGGCACAATACACCTCAACATACAGGGAGCAAATCCTCCTTTCAACTGCGTATGGGCACCCGGTGGTGAAACCGTGCAAGATCTTTCAGGCCTGTCACCCGGAAATTATTCAGTAACAATAACCGATGGCATAGGCTGTTCGGTAATAGGCACAACCACTATCGCCTCTACCTGCGCTAACATTATACAGGGAAGAGTTTATAACGATATTAACCAGAATTGTGTGCAGGATAATGGCGAACCGGGAATAGAAGGAATTTCAATTTACACCACCCCCGGATATTTCTATGGCTATACCGATTCTAATGGTGATTACCTGATTGAAACAACGGATATGAATACCACCGTTAGTATTGGCTCGTATGTTCAGAGTTACTTCAGCCCCACCTGCCCTGCAGACGGAAGCCTTGATGTCAGCTTTACCACCCTTGGCGAAACCTCAACAGGTAATAATTTCGGCTACTGGGCCGACCCTAATTATTTTGACCTTGACCTGCATCCCGGCTGGACATCAGCAAGCCCCGGCTTTGATAAAACGTATTGGTTTCTTTACCGCAACAACAGCCCTACAACACAAAATGCAGTAGTTCGTTTTATTTATGATCCTGTACTTACTTATCTTAGCTGTACACAAGGCGGTGTACATACCCCTGCCCAGCATAAAATAGAATGGACTTATAATAACCTTGCACCCGGTGCCAACAACTGGAGCGACTGGGCTAACCGTCCCCTGGCTTACTTCAATGTTCCTTCATCTGTAAGCATCAATGCTTTGTTACATACTGACTTTGCCATGCTGCCAATAGTTGGTGATGCCTACCCTGCTAACAATGTACTGGTTCTGGATGAACCCTGCACCGGCAGCCATGATCCCAATTCAAAATCCGTAATCCCAACAGGAACAGGACCCGAAGGCAATATATTCCGTGCGGATTCTGTGTTGTTCTATACCATCCATTTTCAGAATGATGGTAACGATACCGCCTTTACCGTTGTGTTGATTGATACCCTATCACAATACCTCAATCCGGCAAGCATTATACCCGGTGCGGCAAGTCATCCCTATACCTTCACCCTTTCTGAACACGGTATAATGACCTTCCGCTTTGATGAAATCATGCTCCCCGATAGCAACATCAATGAGCCTGCCAGTCACGGTTATATTAATTACACCGTTAAAATAAAACCCAATCTGCCTTTAGGTACAGTTATTGAAAACACTGCATATATCTATTTTGATTTCAATGAAGCCATAGTTACCAATACTACTGTAAACACCATTTCTTCACGAACCGGTATTGAAGAACAAAGCGCATTGCAGGTTTCTGTTTTTCCTAATCCAGTTAGCAATACCGTTACCATCCAATCCGCTATTGCCCAAGGATTTTACGTTGTTACCGATATACGCGGCAAAACCCTCCTCACCGGAAAAACAAGCGCATCAAAGTTCAGCCTTGATATGAGCACCCTCAGCAGTGGAGTTTATTTCATCAGCATTTCAGATGGCGAGCAGCAGTTAAACGGAAAAGTGGTGAAGGAGTAAATCGGTAAAAACAAAGGGCAGTAAACAATTAATTGTTTACTGCCCTTTGTTTTTCTGATTGTCTACAGCCTACTTTCCCTCCAGCACTTCAATTCTTCTTTGCAAAGTCTTGATTAACTCATTCTGTTCCTGCATAGCTTTTGTTAGCACCGGTATCATGCCAATGTAGTTCACTGCTTTTAGTTTTATGTCCTGGTCTTCTTTTGTTGCGCCCGGGTGGCTTCCGTTTTCCACCAGCAGGGGAATAACCTGCTCCAATTCCTGGGCAATAAAACCATACTGGCGTGCTTCAGGAAAATTCATCATCGGGAATTCTTTTGTTTTCAGCTGGTAGCTAACCGGGTTCAGTTGATTTACCAATGCCAGCGCACTGTTCAGAGGAGTAACATCGGTTTTAAATTTCTCATCCGATATTTGTGTCCAGGTGCCGGTGTAGCCTCCGTTGCCGCTGCAATAAACTCCGTAATTGGTAGTGCCGCCATTTGCAGTTCCATACACCCCGTAGCGGGTTCCTGCGCTGCCATCAGCATAGCCATATACCGCAAAAACCGACTGCGTAGCCGAACCACCGTTTCCATAACCCGAAACTCCTATATAGCCGCCTTCACCTGTAACACCTGTGCCGTAATAGCCATTGTTACGTGATTTTCCCGTTACACCTGTACCATCAGAGTTTCCCACATAAGTATTCTCGGCATACATGGCAGTAGCGGCCGCAGCTCCATCCACCACGTGCAGCTTACGCGTGGGTGATGTAGTGCCTATTCCCATATACCCGTTTGCTTTGATGTAAATTTGGCCCGAATTGTTGTTATTGCCGATAGAAAAATCAGTGGCTTCATAATTAATGAAGTAAGAACTTACTAATCCAATCCCAAGCTGAATACCGTCAGTGGCGCCTGTGCCGGTTGCAGGGTTGGTAAATTGTATTGCCGAGCTGCTTGGTCCGTGAAAATGAACAAAATTTGTTGGCGAGGTGGTACCTATTCCCACATAGCCATCTGCAGTTATCCTCATTCTTTCAGTGCTGTTAGTACCAAATGATAATTTCATATTTTCCATCAGGCTAAGGTGTGCTCCGCTGGAATTTACACCCAGCAACAGTCCGTCAAGGTCGCCAGCCCCGGTGGTACTTTGTGCGCTAAGCTGAAGCACCGATTCCACGCTTGGTGAGTTTACCTGTAGGTTCCACTGCGGTGCAATGGTGCCTATACCCACATACGTTCCGTCATCATATAGAGTAGAATTACCAATGGTAGTTCCATCCGTAGTAAACTTCGCAATATAATTAGTTGAGCCGCTGACTGCAGTAGTTCTGAACGAAGATTTTGCATTCAGTGCATAGGGTACTGAAACTAATTGCTGTGCACCTAAACTCACATAACTTGTTCCACCGGCAGGGTCAATCTCTGTTTCAAGATAATACGGATTAATTCCCCATGTAATGGATGAAAAAGTTCCCACTACATTAGCGCCTGTACCAATCTGTATGGCAAAAAGCCCGAAAGCGTTGGTGGTAACACTGTGTGTTTCGCGGTAAACGATAGAGCCGCTTCCCGATACTGCTCTGATAGTTAAACGCAAACTGATGGCATCATTGGCAAGCACATTGCCCGAGAGGTCGCGCGCCACTCCCTGATAATTCATTTTTTCAGGAGCCTGTGCAAATATGGTTGCTGCTGAAAGCGCCACCGCAAAAAGTGATAGTAATAAGTTTTTCATTGTATTAGGTTTTAGTTTTTATTGCTGACAAAAATATTATTTTTATTTACTCATGAAATAATTGGTAACCAATAGACACTCATGCCAATTATCAATTGTCAATTGTCAATTATTACCTACTTCCCTATTTGGCTATATGATACAGTACCAGCGCAGCCGCAGGGGTTTCAATAATTCTTCCTACGCGCACTTTCTTTTCATCGGCAACATCATTTAAAATCTTGCTGAAATAAAAGGCAATAGAACCGGTAAAATGCACAGGCATGGATTGATAATCGGGGTAACGGCAAATGTAACGGTCAAAAAAATCAGCAAAGGATTGGCGTACCAGGTTCATTACATACGGTTCATCTAAACGCTGAAAAAGAAATTTGCCAAACGAAGCCAGAAAACGGTTGGGCATGGGTTGCAGGTAAACAGCATCTAATATTTTATCTTTATCAAGATTATATTTATCAGTGAAATCCTTTGCAAGTTTATCAGGCAGCTTGCCAATTAAAAAATCAGCAATAAAACGTTTACCCATATAACTTCCGCTGCCTTCATCACCCAATATATAACCGAGTGCGGGAATGTTTGCTGTAATATTTACTCCGTCAAATACACAGGAATTAGAACCGGTTCCTATAATGCAGGCAATCCCCTTTTCGTGTCCGCAAAGCCCGCGAGCCGCTGCAAGTAAATCATGTTCAACAAAAACACGCGAAGCAGGGAAACATTCTTTCAATCCTGTTTCAACCACCGCACACATTACTGCGCTTGAACAACCCGCACCATAAAAATGAACCTCACTTACCTCTGTTTTCAGTAAAGGCAAAAGGTTTTGTTTTATTTCAGCTGAAATGTCTGTGCTCTTCTGGTGAAAAGGATTAAAACCTTTAGTAATAAACTGTTCAATCTTTCCTGTATTATCAACGGCTCTCCAGTCGGTTTTGGTTGAGCCGCTTTCGGCAATAAGCATCATAGGTAAATGGTTTGCCCGCGAAAGTAATTAATTCTAGTACTAACAATAACCCATAACTCATAACTTCTAACGCATAACCCCAAATTTCTATCTTTGGCGCGAATGATTTTTTTTCCTAACAACACTACTCCGCGCTGGATTATTTTCTTCACCGACCTGTTTTACAGCGCGGTCTCGTTGTATTTTGCCTATACGCTACGTTTTAATTTCCACATCCCAAACCGCGAGGTTGCAGCCTTTATTTATGTATTCCCTTTTGCACTGGCAGTGCGGGCTCTAAGCTTTGCAATAGGTAAAATTTATGCAGGGGTAATCCGCTACACCAGTGCCAGTGATGCCGCCCGCATTTTCACCGTTGCCCTTGCCGGAAGTATTTTCTTTTACATCGCCAACTGGTTTTCATTGTTCTTCATCACCAAAAAATTCATCATCCCTACCTCGGTAATTATGATTGACTTTTTTGTGCTTAGTATTGCTCTTACAGGAGTTAGGCTGGGCGCAAAAACATTTTATTTCTGGCTAAGTAACAAATCAAAAACAAAAGTAAACGTTGTTATTTTCGGTGCAGGCGAATCGGGAATAATAACAAAGCGCACCCTCGACCGCGATGCAGGAACCCGTTACCGTGTTATGGCATTCCTTGATGACGACCGCAAGAAAGTAAACACACGCCTGGAAGGCGTTACCATTCTTCATTCATCTGAACTTCCAGAACTGCTGAATAAAAACCGCATTGCGCGGCTTATTCTTTCACCGCAAAATCTTTCGGCAAAACGCAAGAGCGAAATTATTGAAGCCTGTCTTAATCATGATATAAAAATATTGAACGTGCCGCCCGTAAGCGACTGGATTAACGGTGAACTAAGCTACCGCCAGATGAAGGGCATCAACATTGACGACCTTCTTGGCCGCGAACCCATTAACCTGAATGCCGAAAGCATCAGCAAAAAAATAAAAGATAAAACAGTGCTGGTTACAGGCGCTGCCGGCTCAATCGGTAGTGAGTTGGCTAAGCAAATCAGCAGCTACTCACCTAAACAATTGCTGCTGCTCGATAATGCTGAATCACCTTTGTATGAACTGGAAGTTGAACTGAAAGAAAAACTGAAACTCGAAAACTTTGAAGTGATTTTATGCGATGTGCGTGAACAGCAACGCATGGAGAAGATTTTCAGAACTTTTAAAATTGATATGGTGTTTCATGCCGCTGCCTATAAGCATGTTCCCATGATGGAAAAAAATCCTGCTGAAGCGGTTTCAGTAAATATACAGGGAACAAAAATAGCTGCCGACCTTGCCGTAAAATACGGAGTACATGAGTTTGTAATGATTTCAACCGATAAAGCTGTAAACCCAACAAACGTAATGGGCGCATCAAAACGCATTGCTGAAATTTATACAAGAAGTCTTGCGCAGGGTGAGGGGTCAAAAACACTTTTTGTAACAACGCGTTTCGGAAATGTACTTGGCTCCAATGGCTCAGTAATTCCTTTCTTTAAAAAACAAATTGAAAGCGGTGGCCCGGTAACTGTCACTCATCCTGATATTACCCGTTATTTTATGACAATACCCGAAGCTGTTCAATTGGTGCTGGAAGCAAGCGCCATGGGCAAAAGCGGTGAAATACTTGTCTTCGATATGGGCAAATCAGTAAAGATAGCCGACCTTGCCCGTAAGATGATTCAGTTGTATAAGCTCACCATAGACAAAGACATAAAAATTATTTACACCGGTCTTCGCCCCGGTGAAAAACTGTATGAAGAACTGCTGAATAATGAAGAGAATACTTTGCCTACACATCATCCGCAAATCCTTATCGGCAAAGTAAAAGAGTATGAATACATTCAGGTTTTAAAAGACATCAATGAGCTAATTCAGCTTATGGAAACGCAGGACAACAAACGGATTGTTACAAAAATGAAAGAAATGGTTCCTGAGTTTATCAGCAATAACTCAGAGTTTGAGGAGTTGGATAAAATAATTAAACAGGAACTGAAAACGTAGAATTCACTACCACTTTCACAGGCCTTACACCCGCAGCAATTGCAGCCTGCACATCGGTTTCCTTATCGCCCATAAAAAAACTTTGCTTCATATCAATATCAAAACGCGCCATTGCTTTCTCAAACATCAACGAGCCGGGTTTGCGGCAAAGACATTTGCCTGAAACATCGTGGTGAGGACAGAAATAAATTTCAGTGATGTGAATTCCATTTTGTTCTAACTGATTACACATCCACTGATGCAATGTGTCAACATCTTCCTCAGTGTATAAACCTTTTGCAATGCCTCCCTGATTGGTAATAACAATCAGTAAAAATCCTTTTTTCTGTAATGATTTCAGACCATCAAAAACTCCGGGGAGAAACTCAAAATTTTCAACCCTGGAAGTATAATCCAAAACATCAACATTTATAACTCCATCACGGTCAAGGAAGGCAGCTTTCTTCATAGCCAACTCATGATTTTTTGAACAAACTCAAGTCCGGTTGAAGGGCGCAGTAACAATGAAAATGCAATACCAAATAATGCACCGTAAATATGTGCATCATGATTAGTATTGTCCATACTTTTTTTGCCCATGTAATAGGAATAAACCAGATAAACTATTGCCCAAATAAAGCCCGGAAAACAAAGAATTCCATAAAGACAAATTGAAGTCAGGGGTTGAAAAAGCACGCTTGAAAATAAAACCGCAGAAACGGCACCCGAAGCCCCTACTCCATTGTACCACATATCATTTTTATGCTTCTGTAAAGTAGAAAGCACCGAAACTATGATAGCCCCGAAATACATCAGCGTTAAATACAATATTGCTTTCTCGCGGAAGTAGGCTCGGAAATATTCTTCCACTGCACCACCAAACATAAAAAGCACAAACATGTTTACAAAAAGATGCATGTAATTTGCGTGTAAAAATCCGTGGGTTATCACACGAAACCACTCACCACGGTGAATTACTGAATACGGATTCAACTGAAACCGCGACATCATTTCACGGTTACTGAAAGCCATGATAGAGATGATACACGTAAAAATAATAATAAGCAGCGTGAACGACATCTGTAAATTTTATGGCTTCAGAAATTTCAAAATCTCTGTTTCATAAATTGACTGCGTTACAGAAATATCACCATTCTTGAAATAAAATATTCCACCCCAGCCGTAGGTTTTCTTTTCAAAGAGTGTAATATTTCCTGAGCGGTTCATAACGTAACGTTTGATGGTACAGTCTTTTTCCTTTATGGTTTCCTCAGTAAGTCCTTCTTTATATAATTTAGCTAATTCAGAAAGAAATTGCGCCCTGCGTTCTGCTTCACTCATGCTTGTAGATTTTGATTTGTTTTGTGCATCTTGAAACTGCTTCTTTCTTTCTTCTTCACTTAAAAGATTTGCCTGTTGCTGCTGCCTTGCATATTCAGCTGCTGCTGCTGCCCTGGCCTTGGCTTCAGCTTCTTCCCGTAAACGTTTTTCTTCACCCTGTCGCAAAGCTTCGTCCATTCTTTTCTGCATTTCTGCATCTGCTTTTGCCTTTGCATCAGCCTCGGCTTTTGCTCTGGCGTCAGCTTCAGCTTTCAACCTCTTTTCATTTTCCTTGCGTTGAAACTCAGCTTCAGCATCTTCCTCTGCTTTTGCTTTTGCTTCGGCTTCGGCTTTCAGTCGCTGCTCTTCAGCAAGCTTTGCGGCAACAGCAGCAGCTTTTGCATCCGCTTCGGCTTTTAATCTTTTTTCTTCGGCTATGCGTTTTTCTTCTTCCAGTTTAGCAGCAGCGGCAGCGGCAGCAGATTTTGCATCGGCTTCAGCTTTTAATCTTTTTTCTTCTGCTATACGTTTCTCTTCTTCCAGTTTAGCAGCAGCAGCAGCGGCAGCAGATTTTGCATCAGCTTCAGCTTTTAATCTTTTTTCTTCGGCTATACGTTTCTCTTCTTCCAGTTTAGCAGCAGCAGCAATAGCGGCTGCCTTTTTCTCTTCTTCTATTCTTTTTGCGTCAGCAACACGCCTTTCCTCTTCCATTTTGGCAGCTGCTGCAGCTGCAAGAGCAGCCTTTTTCTCATCTTCAATTCTCTTTTCTTCTGCAATACGTTTCTCTTCTTCCATTTTGGCAGCGGCAGCAATGGCAGCAGCTTTTTTCTCTTCTTCTATTCTTTTTTCTTCTACCAATCGTCTTTCCTGTTCCATTGCGGCTGCAGCAGCAGCGGCTGCTGCTTTCTTTTCTTCTTCTACTTTCTTTTCTTCAAGAATTCGCTTTTCTTCTGCAGCTGCGGCCGCGGCTGCAACGGCTGCTGCTTTCTTTTCCTCTTCTATTCTTTTTTCT
>CAMDBK010000104.1 GCA_945889235.1 Chitinophaga pinensis | reverse complement strand
TTATGGACTGGATGGTATTACCAGTACAATATGGCAATCGTTTACAGGAGATCCATATGCAGTTAATAATCTTGCTGCTGGAACTTATGAAGTAATAATAAAAGATGCATTTAATTGTCGTTCTGTTCAAAATAATTTAACAATAACAGAGCCTAGCCCCATTACCATTTCATCATTCAGTATTACTAATATTGTAGGATGCGGAGGAACTGGAACTGGTGCTATTACTGTAAATGCAATTGGAGGAACTGGTACATTAAATTATTCATTAAATGGAACGCTGAACTCACCATCTACAAATAATACATGGAGTAGTCTACTTGCGGGTAATTATGAGGTTACTGTAACTGATGCAAATAGTTGTAGCACTTCAGGTAATGCGCTTGTTACTGCTCCTTGGATTCCAAATGCCGGAAGAGAAATTACAACATGCAGTGGTACATCTGTTACACTGGATGGTGGAATTATTGGTGAATTGCCATTACCATTAACTCAGTCCTGTACTTCCGGATGTGCTCAAAACGCAGGCTATTGTGCTACACAATCTGGTAGTTCTGCTAATGAAAAAATTACCAATGTAATTTTTAACACAATTAACAATACTTCCAGTAACAGTGTTTATACCGATTATACCGGAACATCTACTAATATTTTTACAGGCACTGATTATACACTAAGCGTAATTCAGGATGCTGTATCAGGAACAACTACCCGGTATTTAAGGGCTTGGATTGACTGGAATAGAGATGGGGATTTTTCAGATAACAATGAAGTATACTTATTGTTTGGTGGTGTTGCTGGTCCGGGAACCTATACCAGAAGCTTGACCATATCTGTTCCTGATGATGCAGTTTTAGGTAATACAAGAATGCGTATTGGTATTAGACAAACAAATGATCTTGCGGCTAACTCATGTAGCGGAACTTTTGCCGAATCAGGTGAAGTTGAAGATTATAATCTTAATATTCAAACTAAAGTTGTGAGCAACACAGTTTCATATGCGTGGTCACCGGCTACAAATTTGAGTTCTACAACAATTCTAAATCCTGTTGTTAGTAATCCAACTTCCACAATTACTTACACCTTAACTATTAATGATGGTACTGGAGGTTCGTGTATTCAAAGCGCAACGGTTAAGGTGAATGTTTCAAATCATACCGCAACTGCCAGCCCTGTTGTTGATGCAAGTTGCAATGGAAGTAATAATGGTTCAGCAACCATAAATCCTGTAAATGGAATAAGTCCTTATCTGATAAAAGAAGGCTCTGTTTACAAGGTATCGGGAGGTAGTATGAAACCTGTAACTATTACCAATGCAGTTGGAAACGGTGCCTTAACCAATTTCCCGGTTAAAATTTCAGGGGTTACTTTTACTGCACCAATGAGAGCAGATTTTGGAAATGTGAGATTCTTTGATGCTAATCTAAACCTTATTCCATTCTGGATTGAAAGTTACACGTTAAGCACCACTGCTACCTTCTGGGTTAAAATGGCTTCTTTGCCAACCGGAAATACAACTATTTATATGGTTTTCGGAAATGCTGCTTTAACCACATCATCTAATGGAAGTAATGTATTTACATTTTTTGACGACTTTGATTATTTTAATACCTCTAAATGGACACGTGGTAAATTGCTTCAGCATCAAATACCTTCAGGTCCAACATGGAGGTATACCGGTGGAACATTATTGGGAGGAAACAATAACTGGTGGCAACAGTCTGTGACTGCCTTTACAGGTCCGTTAGTTGCGGAGTCCCGAATTCTGGAAACTGTTCCGGTATCTAATGGCTTTACTTCTCTTGGTTTTGGTAATACAACCGGAAATAATTTATCAATTCGTTCCGGTTCATCAAATACAAGTTTCTATAGCAATGATGGATACCAAACCAGTCAATCTCTTACAGTTAACGGTAGCTGGGTAAGGGATAAAATTATTGGTATTGGTGCTAATTCTGAAATATACAGAACCAAAGAATCGGGAGGATCTATCAGTTGGACCGCTATTAATAACACAGGCGGGATATCTTCTGAGAATATCAGACTTGGCTCAAGGATAGATAATGGACAATACAATGAGTCATTCACAGCAACATGGGATTGGATGTTTGTAAGAAGCTACGCAGCTACAGAGCCTACGGCAAGTATAGGAGCAGTGGTCATTACAGATAATGTACTAACAAATTTGGCAGCTGGTGCGCATACAGTAAATGTTGCCGATATGGCCGGATGTTTGCAAACAATTAATTTCACTGTTAACCAACCTGCAGTGTTAACACTGAGTACCTCAATTACAGATGCATCCTGCTATTATAACGATGGTATTATTGACCTTACCCCGTCAGGAGGTACTTCTCCTTATGCTTACAGTTGGACTGGTCCTATTACTGCCAGCACTCAGGATATTTCAGGTTTAAATACCGGAAGTTATTCAGTTAATGTGGTAGACCAAAACACATGCTCAGCAAGTTTAACCCCACTAGTTGTTGGAAGACTCACTCCTATTACAAATGGATTTTATACCTGGAAAGGTGTTACAAATGCATTATGGGAAGTTCCAACAAATTGGGATTGCAGAGTTCCTGATGCTACATCACGCGTTATTATTCCTGATATTCCTATTGGAGGTAATTATCCTATAATTAACTCTGCTATCATTGGTGATTGTTATGACATTGATGTGCAAACTAATATCAATACTAATATTATAACTATATCAGGAACAGGTATTTTAAATATTCATAAACCATAGTTACTAAAATTAGAAATAAAAAAAGAGGCAAAGATTAATCTTTGCCTCTTTTTTTACAATAAGCTTTTATCTTAAAACCGCTCTAATTTAGAAAAGTAAAAATCACCTTCTATCTGCGCATTCTCATCGCTGTCCGAACCGTGAACTGCATTTGCAGCAATTGACTTTGCATAAATTTTTCTGATTGTTCCTTCATCTGCTTTTGTAGGGTCAGTTGCACCAATCAGTTTACGAAATTCTGCAACCGCATTTTCTTTTTCAAGAATAACAGCCACTATTGCTCCTGACGACATGTACTCAACCAACTCGCCATAAAAAGGGCGTGCATTGTGCACCGCATAAAATCCTCCTGCACTCTCTTTAGTAAGCTGCATATATTTCATTGCAATAATTTTAAAACCTGCATCGTTAATCATTTTTAAAATTCCTCCGATGTAATTATTTCCAACTGCATCGGGCTTAATCATTGTAAATGTTCTGTTAGTAGCCATTTTTATTGTTTAATATTTAGAGTTTATTGTTCATATTGTCACCCTGAGCGTAGTTGAAGGGCATTCCAAATCGGGCGCGAAAATAGAAATAATCCGTATGCACCGTCTCGCTTATTATCCTTAATTTCGCTTTTCTTTTTAAAAACGCATTCGTGAGCAGCAGCATAGACCTCAATTCCCTCAAAAATTTATTTTCCTCGCCTAAGAAAATTGTCATTACCACCCACAAAAACCCTGACGGTGACGCCATGGGTTCTTCACTCGGTCTGTATAATTACTTAATTCTGCGCGGTCATACTGTTAATGTAATTACGCCAAACTCATACCCGCAATTTTTGCACTGGATTCCTGGTAACGAAAAAGTAACTGTCTTTAATAAGCACACCGATAAAGCAAAAAAACTCTTTGAAGAAGCTGAAATAATTTTCAGTCTTGACTACAATAATCTAAGCCGCATTGAAGATGCCGGAAAAGAAATTGAAAAATCAAAAGCGGTGAAAATTATGATTGACCATCATATTGAACCGGCTTCTTATCCCGACTATACTTTTTCCGACACGCATAAAAGTTCTACCTCAGAAATGGTGTATGTTTTTATTGTATTACTTGGTGATAAAAACCTGATTAATAATACCATTGGTGAATGTCTTTACACCGGAATTGTTACTGATACAGGCTCTTTCCGATTTCCATCAACACAGTCCTCAACCCACAAAATTGTAGCTGAATTGATTGAAGCCGGTGTAAATCATGCAGTAGTTTACAACCGAATTTTTAATACCTATACCGAAGACAGATTGAGATTACTTGGTTACTGTTTATTTGAAAAACTTAAATTCATAAAAGAATACAAAGCAGGTTATATAGCACTTTCAAAAGAAGAATTAAAGCGCTTCAATTTTCAGGCAGGCGATACCGAAGGTTTTGTCAACTACACACTTTCAGTTGCCGGAATCAGGCTTGCAGCCTTGTTTACAGAGCAGGAAGGAATTATCCGTATTTCACTCCGTTCAGAAGGCGATATTGATGTAAATAAAATGGCGCGTACTCATTTCAACGGTGGCGGACACGCGAATGCTGCCGGTGGTCGCTCTGATGATTCGCTGGAAATAACCACAAAACGTTTTGAAGAAATTCTTCCTCTTTATAAAGATATTCTTACAAAATAATGATGTTAAAAATAGCAGCGATTAGTTTTTTGGTGGTACTTTCTTCTATGTCGTCTTGCAACCGTGATACGCAGCAACATCCCGAAAAGGTTGAAAACCCTGAGCAGTTTAATGACCAGTTGGTGAACGTAAATAAAACAATGGTTGAAAATGAATCAATAGAAATTGAGAATTACATCAAACGTCATAAATGGGACATGCAACGAACCGGTACCGGATTGCGCTACCTTATTTATCAGCAGGGCAGCGGTGAAGCAGCCACAACAGGAAAAATTGCTGTACTGAAATATACTGTAAATCTGCTGGATGGAAAAGAATGTTATTCCTCAGAAAATACAGGCCCTAAAGAATTTATGATTGGTAAAGGCGGTGTAGAAAGCGGTTTGGAAGAAGGAATAAAACTGCTCAAAGTAGGCGACAAGGCAAAATTCATCTTCCCTCCTCACCTTGCCCACGGTCTTACCGGTGATGACGACAAAATTCCTGCACGCGCCACGCTGGTTTATGATGTAGAACTTATTCAGTTAAAATAACATGAAACGGATATCACTGCTTATTACTTATTACTTACTACTCACTCTCTTTTCATGCAAAACAGAGGAGGGACTAACGCCAAAAAGAAATGTAACACTGAATAAAACCTACACAACTGAATCGGGTTTGCAATACATGTTTACTGAAATTGGTGAAGGTGCGCAGGTAAAAAGTGGTGATAATGTTACTGTTCATTATATCGGGAAACTTACAGGCGGAAAGGAGTTTGATAACTCTTACAAAAGAGGAACACCATTTACATTTACAGTTGGTGAAGGAAAAGTAATTAAAGGCTGGGACGAAGGTCTTGCTCTGTTAAATATTGGAGATAAAGCAGTGCTCACAATCCCATCACAATTGGGATATGGGCCAATGGAAATACCCGGAGTTATTCCCGCCAACTCTACTTTAATCTTTGAAGTGGAACTGCTTAATATTACTCAATAAACGAGGGGAGTTTCTTATCTGCCGAGAACAAACACCGCAGGTCGTTTATGAATATCAGGAAGATTTTTTTTCCACGCTGCAATAGTTTTTGTTTTGATAAATTCTGTTGCAAGTGTTACATCACAGGCAATACAAAGCCTTGTTTCATTACCGCAAGCTTGTAAAATTGTTTCAAGCATTTTAGTATTGCGGTAAGGTGTTTCAATAAATAGTTGTGTTTGATTTTGTTGCTGTGCGCGCTTCTCCAACTCTCTCAGTTGTTTTATCAGCAAATTATTTTCCCGTTCAAGGTAACCATTGAAAGCAAAATTTTGTCCGTTCATTCCTGATGAAATTAATGCAAGCAAAATAGATGATGGTCCAACCAACGGAACAACCTGAATATTTTTTTCATGCGCCATTTTTACAACACTCGCTCCGGGGTCAGCAATTCCGGGGCAACCGGCATCAGAAAGCAATCCTATATTTTTTCCTGCCAGCGCAACATCAAGGTAATTTCGCGTATCTAATTCTTTACTGTGTTCATTCAATAAATGAATTATGATTTCATCAAATGATTTTTTAAATCCCGATTGTTTCAGAAATCTTCTTGCTGATTTTGCATCTTCGGCAATAAACACATCAATGGAGTTTACAATTTCAGAATTGTATGCCGGAAAAATTTTATCAAATGCAGTTGCTTCTCCAAGTGGCGTTGGGATTAGGAATAAAGAACCAAAAGCTGACTGTTCCATTTATTTAAGTTGTTCTATAATTTTTTCACACGCCTCATCCAGCATTTTATAAACTTCATCAAAACCATCTTCACCGCCAAAATACGGGTCAGGTACAGATTTATTTTTTCCGGGCTCAACCAAATTCAAAATCATTTCCACTTTCTGCTTGTCTGCTTCATCAGCAGCCAGTTTCAGAACATCACGATAATTTGAAGTATCCATCGCATAGATTTTATCAAACTCATCAAAATCATTTTTAGTAAACTGCCGCGCAACTAATCCTGAAATGTCTACACCATATTTTTTTGCACAAGTTGTTGCACGTGCATCAGGATTTTCTCCCTGATGCCAGTGAGAAGTTCCGGCAGAATCAATTATCCAATCCAGATTTTCATGTTTAGCCTTAAAACGCAAAATGCCGTCAGCCAAAGGCGAACGGCATATATTGCCCAGACAAACCATAAGAATTCTTTTCTTATTGAATGCTGATTTTTTTGTCAAGCTCAGTGATGTATGCTTTGAAACGTTTGTCTGTATCCATCAGATTATTTACCGTGCGGCAAGCGTGCAAAACAGTTGCGTGGTCTTTACCACCGCAGTGCATCCCAATATTTGCGAGTGATGACTTAGTCATCGTCTTTGCAAAATACATAGCAATCTGGCGAGCCTGAACTACCTCGCGTTTGCGTGTTTTTGATTTGAGTAACTCAATTGGCAACTCAAAATAATCGCAAACAACTTTTTGTATGTAGTCGATAGAAACTTCACGTGCAGTATTTTTCACAAACTTATCAATCATCAATTTTGCTAAATCAATGGTGATTGCTTTTTTGTTAAGTGATGATTGTGCAAGCAATGAAATCAACGCGCCTTCCAATTCACGTACATTGGAAGTAATGCTGTAGGCAAGATATTCAACTACATCTTTTGGAAGTTCAATTCCGTCAGCGTAAAGTTTTTTGTGCAAAATTCCAATTCGTGTTTCCAACTCAGGAACCTGCAAATCTGCTGAAAGCCCCCATTTGAAGCGGGAAAGCAGACGCTGTTCCATTCCCTGAATTTCAACCGGAGCTTTGTCAGAAGTCAAAATTAATTGCTTCCCGGTTTGGTGGAGATGGTTAAAAATATGGAAGAAAACATCCTGAGTTCTTTCTTTTCCTGCAAAATATTGAACATCATCAATAATAAGTACATCCATCATTTGGTAGAAATGCACGAAATCATTTGAACTATTATTTTTTATAGAATCAATAAATTGTTGTGTAAATTTTTCTGATGAAACATACAACACTGTTTTTTCAGGATGATTATTTTTCACCTGAATTCCGATTGCATGTGCCAAATGCGTTTTTCCCAAACCAACGCCACCATAGATAAGCAGCGGGTTGAAAGAAGTTCCGCCCGGTTTATTTGAAACTGCAAAACCAGCAGAGCGTGCAAGGCGATTGCATTCACCTTCAATAAAATTTTCGAATGTATAATTAATGTTGAGTTGTGAATCAACATTCATTTTTCTTAATCCCGGAATAATAAACGGATTCTTAATTGTGCTGCTGTTCAAATCAACAGGCATAGCAACAGGTTCGTTTTTTGTTCCGTTGGATGATGAGCCCGGAATCCGCACTGTGTATGGTTGCTTACTGCTAAGCACATTGTCCATAACGATGTTGTATTCCAGTCTTCCTTCCGCACCAAGTTCTTTACGGATAGTTTTTTTCAGCAGGGAAATGTAATGCTCTTCAAGCCACTCGTAAAAGAACTGGCTTGGCACCTGAATGGTCAGCACGCTGCCATCTAATTTTACCGCTGTAATAGGTGAAAACCATGTTTTAAAACTTTGTTCATTTACGTTGTCCTTAATTATTGCAAGACAATTTTCCCAGACTTGTGTAACACTTTTCTTCATTTGTCTTTCTAACAATTTTATATTTTGATCGCTTTCGCGTAGAATTCAATTTCGTTGTAAAGAAAAATTAATTTTTTGAATCCTCAACAAATTTTCTTGAAAAATATTTCATAAATATTTTCACCTCACTCTTGTTTATGTGAAATATTTTTTATTGAAGATTTTACAGACTTATTTTTTGTATTTTTTTCGAAATAGAAATCATTTTTTCCGAGGTTGATGCCAGCCCATCCTACCTGATTGATTAGCACATCTTTGCCATTTTTATTTAAAGCTACCGTTGGTTTTTCAAGAAACGTATGCGTGTGCCCACCTATGATTATATCAATGTTTTCGGTACTTTCAGCAAGAATTTTATCACTTATTTTTTTTATTGTGTACTCATACCCAAGGTGTGAGAGACAAATCACTACATCACATTTCAATTCATTTTTGAGTAAAGCACTCATCTCATTTGCTTTTGTAATCGGGTCAAGATAAATTGTATTTCTGTAAAGTTGTTTTGGAACAAGTCCGTCTAACTCAACACCCAAACCAAATACTCCGATTTTAATTCCGCCCTTTTCAAAAATTTTGTGCGTGATGGTTTTGTTGTTCATCACTGTATCAGAAAAATCATAATTGGAACAGATAAAAGGAAACGTTGCATTGTGAAGTTGATTCTGCAATCCTTCAATACCATTATCAAAATCATGATTGCCGATTGTTGCCGCATCGTATTGCATCTGCGACATCAGTTTCAATTCCAACTCACCTTTGTAAAAATTAAAATAAGGTGTTCCCTGAAAAATATCTCCGGCATCCAACAGCAAAACATGTTCTTCTTCTTTTCTTATCTGATTAATAATTTCTGCACGTAAAGCAGCACCTCCCATTCCGGGATACTTTGGGTCATTTAGCGGAAACGGTTCAATGCGACTGTGTACATCATTCGTGTGAAGAATTGAAATTTTCACCACATCTTTATAA
>CAMDBK010000103.1 GCA_945889235.1 Chitinophaga pinensis | reverse complement strand
GGTAAATGGATTTACACTTGACCCGTCTATCGGTGCATTTTTTCTTTCGCATCCCGATATGAAAATTCCTAAAACAGGAAAAATTTATTCTATCAACGAAGGTAACTATGTTCATTTTCCACAAGGAGTAAAAGATTATATCAAGTATTGTCAGGTTGAAGATAAAGCTACATCAAGACCATATTCATCACGCTATATAGGCTCTGCCGTTGCTGACTTTCACCGCAACATGATTAAAGGTGGAATTTTTATTTATCCTTCAACTGCAACAGCACCGAATGGTAAGCTAAGACTTCTTTATGAGTGTAATCCACTTGCTTTTTTGGTTGAGCAAGCCGGAGGAAAAGCTTCTGATGGAGTAAAAAGGATATTGGATATTAAGCCAACATCACTTCACCAGCGCACACCTTTGTTTATCGGTTCTCCGGATATGGTTACACAAGCCGAGGAATTTATGCTGAAATACGCCAAAGCAGAGGCGTAGTCAACTCTAATTTATTATTCCGATTATCCTTCGCAAATTCATAATGTTCATAAAGAACGGACTGAAATTATTTTTGCGGAATTGTTCTTCTTCTCGTTTCCAGAAGTTGAGGTTGTGCACAGGATATAAATATCCGAAATGATAAGCCGTGTGTTCATAATGTTTGGTTGAAAGCAATGCTAAATCATAACGGTAATTTTGTTCGCGTGCGCTAACAATTTGTTGTGCTGCCTTGCGTGTATTGATGGCTTTTTCTAAAAGCAGTTCTGCGCTTTCTTTTTCTCTTTTCAGTTTGTACTCACGTTTAGTAATAAGGTATTCAAGTGTTTCTTTACGATGTTGTGCACGCAGACCGGTGATTTCAATTCCTTGTGTTAATTCATTCAGAATTTTTTGTTGCTGTGCGGTAAGTTTAATAGTTCTCATTTGTGAATTCAGCACATCTGAATAACCTTTTGTAGCAGAAGAAAAAATGTGAAGAAGCGGAAGCTTTTCGTTGCGTATTTGTTGGAGCGTTTCCCAATCTGATTTTTTTGCAAGCCATTTATAATGCCATTCTGGGCGAGGATGAAACTCCAAATCAAAAGGTTTTGGAAATTCGTCTGTGGCGGTGGACGCAGTCATGTACCGCATCATTTCTTTATCTTTTAGAAAATAATTCTGTATTTTTAGATTATCTTCAAAATAATCTGTGATAGGTTTGTTGTTAAAAATCTCGTTAATGTATTGTGTTGCTGATGGCTGCAGTATAACATTGTTCCAATTATGTTCCCAGCTCCACCGTGCAATGCTCCAGTCGAAAAGCCAGTAGCCCCATTCCCAGCCAGAAGAGAAGGTGATGTGTCCGGGAATTTGTAGTGAATCCATCAACAGAATATCATCTAATCTTGCGCTGAGGTAAGGCATGAGAAACATCGGAATAGAATTGTCAAACGTAATCCAGTAAGCTGATTCAGGATAATACCATGTTTCACGAACTTCTTTTTCTTTAAGCAATAAATCAAGCATGTGGCGCAAATTTTTGTTGCGATACACGGGAGCCTTTTCTTCTGAAATAGTGTAGAACATAACCGTATGAATCAATATCCCGCGCTTTTTATCTAATGCAGTTTCTTCAGCATTCATCACATAATCTTTTTTCTTTTTCTTTCCTCCCATTTCTGCTGTTTCCTGCACCACGTGCTTGCGACCCATCAGTTTTGCATGATATTTTTCACTCAGTAATTTTCCTAAATGCAGTTGCAGCTTTTTCTTTTTCTTCACGTTTCCGCTGCTGAATTCCGTAGAAGAAAATTCAACATTCAGCACATCCCATTTTGCATAAAAGAGCAGGTCAAGTCTTTTCTCCATTTGTTTTTCTTTACTAAGCCACGATGCAGGAAAATTGCGGTAAAGTTGAAAAGCCTTCTGCTGCAACATGTGCAGCGATACATCTAGTCCGGAAATAATTCCGCGCTGATGACAGTAATCAGTTATTTGTTTTGAATAAGCGGGCCATTTTTTTAAATCAATACTTTCCAAAAGATTAAACTCAAAATAGTTTTGTCCGTTACGCGCCAGCCAGTCAATGTATTCTTTCATTTGCTCAATTCCACCCGGAAAATTGTGGTCAAGCAAGGGCTCCGTCAGCTCAAGCGGGTGCATGGTGTGGAGGTGAAATCCTTTTTTGTCAAAGCGCGGTATGGCGATCCACTCAAAGGTTTCGGGAAGCGGCCATTGATTCCATTCCGGAATAATTGTTTCGCGGGCATGATAAAATTTAAACCCCAATTTTTCCTGTAGCAAACCGTAAAGCGCACAACTGATTCCGAAATAAGTTGGTGTTTCTAAACGCAGAATAATTTTTTTACTTTCTTTTTTTGAAGTCCATTTGTAATGGTGCTGCGGAACATGTAGGTATGGATAATTTGCAGTCTCTTCAAACGCGCTTTTATCCACAGCCTTTGCGGTATCAATTTGTGGAAGAAGTAGTTGAATCTCACTTGCAGTTTTATTCAACTCCACTGTGCAATTGCAAGCTTGCTGCAATAGCTGCTGCACATCTTCAATGGCTAATTTGCTGACAGAGTTTTCTAAATTCTGTTGCGGGGTAATGATGGAAATGTTTTGCTGAGCAGCGGCAGAGAGGGAGAATAGAATAAGGAAAGCTAGTATGCGCATAGTATCAACAAACCTTGAAGGTTTAAAAAACCTTCAAGGTTTAAAGGTGATTTACTTCCCGGTATAATTAAAAGGTGTAATCGCCAGCATTTCTTTTTTCACTTTGTCTGAAACAGAAAGTGATTTGATGAATTTGGAAATACTTTCCTTGCTGATTTTTTCGTTTTTGCGGGTAAGGTCTTTTAGCGTTTCATAAGGATTTTTGTAGCCTTCTCTACGCAAAATAGTTTGCAATGCTTCGGCAACAACAGCCCAGTTATTTTCAAGATCTCTGTCAATAGCTTCTTTGTTCAGCACTAATTTATCCAAGCCTTTTTGAATGGATTTAAAAGCAATGAGTGTGTGCGCCAAGGGCATGCCGATGTTTCGTAACACTGTGCTGTCGGTAAGGTCGCGCTGCAAACGTGAGATGGGGAGTTTGGCAGAAAAATGCTCAAACATGGCATTCGCAAAACCAAGATTTCCTTCCGCATTTTCAAAGTCAATAGGGTTTACTTTATGCGGCATGGCTGATGAACCCACTTCACCGGCTTTAATAGTTTGTTTAAAATAATCCATAGAGATATAAGCCCACATATCGCGGCAGAAATCAATCAATATAGTGTTGATGCGCTTTTGTGCATCGCACCAGGCTGCAAGATTATCGTAATGTTCAATTTGCGTGGTGGTTTGTTGGCGTTCAAGCACCAAATAATTTTTAAGAAATTTATCTGCAAATTTTTTCCAGTCAATTTTTGGATACGCAACATAATGCGCATTAAAATTTCCGGTGGCGCCACCGAATTTTGCGGTGTAAGGAATAGCTTGATATTGTTCAAATTGATTTTCAAGCCGTTCACTAAAGACCCTGATTTCCTTGCCCAGACGGGTAGGGGAGGCGGGTTGCCCGTGTGTATGTGCCAGCATGGAAATATTTTTCCAGTCCTTGGACAATGTATTCAGTTTTGCAATTATCTTTTTTATTTCGGGAAAAAAAATAGCGAGCATTGCCATGTGTATCATCAACGGAAAGGCAGTGTTATTGATGTCCTGCGAGGTGAGCCCGAAATGCACAAATTCTTTTTCGTTTTTCAGTCCCAGCTTTTCCAGTTTTTCCTTCACAAAATATTCAACAGCCTTTACATCGTGGTTGGTGGTTTTTTCAATTTCTTTTATGTGTGCTGCATCTTTTTCGCTGAAATCCAGTGTTTGCATATCCAGTTCAAAACGCATTTTTTTAGTTACCTTTTTCAGGGGAAGTTCAGGCTGTTTGCTCAGGGCGCAGAAATAATAGATCTCAACCATTACGCGGTAGCGCATGAGTGCGTATTCAGAAAAGTATTCAGCCAGTTCGGCAGTCTGGCTGTGGTAACGCCCGTCAACAGGCGAAATGGCGGTAAGCGGAGAAAAGTTTTTTATCATAGTGAAAAAGAAAACGCGAAGGTAATGAAATCAGCCTATAGATTTTCTCAAAGTCTTCGTCCTCCTGTCTTCCCCATCATGGTTCCAGCCCGGAGGATAAAACAGGTACTTTAGTTTATCACTGAAAGAAGGAGCGCGCTTTAAATCGCTCCACAAATCTTTGAATGAAGCAAACTGACTCTCTCTGAAATTGCGCGGGTCTGTGCCTTTTAAAACTCCATAGGTTGGCAACTCTTCTTCTGGTGTATAAGTGCCAAACAAATGATCCCAGAACAAAAACACTTCGGAATAATTGGTGTCAAGATATTTTATTTCCTTGCCGTGGTGCACGCGATGCACAGAAGGCGTAATAAAAAGTTTATCCAGTACCGGCAAACGGTTGATGAATTTTATGTTCACATGTTCCATCAGTCCCCAAAGTTTTGAAACCGTTTCGGTAATCAAAAACAACATAGGGTGAAAACCCAGCAAAGGCATCCACACAAAAAACACGGGCGAAATCAGAAAATCAAACATACTTCCACGCACACCGGATGTGAGGCGCATCTCCTCACTGGTGTGATGCACGCTGTGAATACACCAAAGCAACCGCACCTCGTGCGACCAGCGGTGCAACCAGTAAAAAGAAAAATCATACAACAGAAAACAGCCAATCCACACATACCAATGAAACCCCAGTGTAAAAAAACGGTATTGCCAGCACAAGCTGATAATAGCAAAATTGTATAGCACCTGTGTCACATAAATTCCACCGAAAGCAAATAAGCCACTGAGCATGCTGATACTTCCGTGTTTTACATCGGCAGGTTGTTTCATAAAACGTAATAAGATTCCTTCAGAGAGCATGCTGGCGATGGCTACTACGTAAAGTCCGGGACCAACTATAGAATAAATGTGTCTGAGTTTTTCTTCCAAAACTTTATAGAACTTAAAATTAAAGATTGTGGAAAGCAAATTTAAAAAATTGAAGCATCACTGTGTGCATTATATTCTCTTCAATTTTTCACGTAAGTTTGCACTCATGTCCAAAACATGGCCCTCCTATAAAAAACAACACAGCACCCAAAACTACGATGCAATCGTAATCGGTTCGGGTTTGGGTGGCCTGGGCACTGCCGCTATACTTGCCAAAAAAGCCGGTAAAAAAGTATTGGTTCTTGAAAAGCATTATGTGGCGGGAGGCTTTACCCATGTTTTTAAGCGCAGAGATTATGAGTGGGATGTAGGCCTGCACTATGTAGGCGAAGTAAACCGCGAAAAAACATTTCTCTATCAACTCTTCAACTACGTTACTGATGGCGAACTCAAGTGGGCCGAGATGGATGAGGTGTACGACAAAATGGTGATTGACGGCAAACAGTATGATTATGTAAAAGGCAAAGAAAACTTCCTCAGCAAAATGAAGGAATACTTTCCCGAAGATGCAGATGCCATTGATGAATATGTTTACCTTATTTATAAAACAGCCCATAGCGCAGCAAAGTTTTTTGCAGAGCGTGCCCTTCCTCCTTTTCTGGGAAGCATTGCCGGCTTGTTTTTTAAACCGCCCTTTTTAAAACAGAGCGACCGCACTACGCTGGAAGTATTGCAAAGCATCACTAAAAACGAAAAGCTGATTGGTGTTCTTGCCGGTCAGTACGGTGATTACGGTTTGCCTCCCGCCTCCAGCAGCTTTGCAATTCATGCCATGGTTGCCAAGCATTACATCAATGGTGGTGCCTACCCTATTGGCGGTGCGCAGCGCATTGCCGAAACTATTTATCCGCTTATTAAGAACGCGGGCGGTGAAGTGTATGTAAATGCAGGCGTTCAGGAAATCATTATCAAAGACAACAAAGCCGTTGGCGTAAAAATGGAAGACGGCAGCGAACTGTTTGCGCCCGTTATTATCAGCAACACCGGAATTGAAAACACCTTCGGAAAGTTGGTGAATAAAGAAACGGCAGATAAACACAACATGCGCGAAAAACTGAAACTCGTGCATCCCTCGGTAGGACACGTTTGTTTGTACATCGGCATAAAAGAAAGCTGGAAAAACCTCAACCTCGGAAATGCCAACTACTGGATTTATCCGCACTACAATCACGACAAATCCGTAAGCGATTTTATTGCTGATCCTTCAAAACCTTTTCCTGTGGTTTATATCTCCTTCCCTTCAGCAAAAGACCCCGACTGGGAAAACCGCTACCCGGGAAAATCAACCATAGAAATTATTACACTCGCTCCTTACGAGTGGTTTAAAGACTGGGAAGATGAACGCTGGAAAAAACGCGGTGATGAATACGAAAAACTGAAAGCAAATTTTGCAAACCGTTTGCTCGAACAACTTTATAAAACAGTTCCCGAAGTAAAAGGCAAAATAGATTTCTATGAGTTATCCTCTCCCCTCTCCACCAAGCATTTTACTTCCTACGCCAGCGGTGAAATCTACGGAATTGACCATACCACAGACCGTTTCCGCCATAAGTTTTTAAGAGCGCATACACCGGTAAAGAATTTATTCCTCACCGGCCAGGACATTGTTACTGTTGGTATTGGTGGCGCCTTGTTTGCAGGATTAATAACCGCGTCAGCGGTTTTAAATTCACCCGGGCTGGTGAATGAAATAAGAAAAACAGCGGAGAAAACAGAATTAGTTTAACAAATGAATAAGCCACGAATTACACTAATTTTCACTAATGAATTCGTATTAATTCGTGAAATTCGTGGCAAGAATTAAAAAACATGAAACTAAACGACCACCCTCAGACAAAAAACGAAGAACTTGTAAACAGTATCAGCCATGCTGTAGGTCTTCTGCTCAGCATCATAGGATTGGTTGCCCTGCTTTACCGTTCCATTGAGTTTGATGAATTCTCACACCTTGTTGCCGTTACTATTTTCGGTGGCTCACTCATTATACTTTACACCTCCTCAACATTGTATCACAGTTTTCATACACCGCATGTAAAACTAAAACTGCGCGTGTTTGACCATGCCGCAATCTATGTATTGATTGCCGGCTCCTACATGCCTTTCCTGTTTGTAAACCTCAAACACAGCGGAGGATTAACCTTTGCTGTTATTATGGGCGCTATGGCCGTGGGCGGAATTATTTTCAAACTGTTTTTCACCGGAAGATTTGAAACTTTTTCAACCGCGCTGTATGTTTTCATGGCATGGCTTTTTATTTTCTTTTACGGTCCGGCAGTTGAACACATACAAACAGGCGGACTTGTTTTAATTTCGCTTGGCGGCTTCTTTTACATGGCCGGGCTTATCTTTTATAAATGGCATAAACTGCCCTACAGTCATAGCATCTGGCACCTTTTTGTTTTAACAGGAAGCATCCTGCATTATTTTGCCGTATTCTTTTACGCGGTTCCGGTTCTTTAATCGCTTATTAATAAAGGGTTTCAAACAAATTATTGTTGAAACATTATTTAGACGAGTGCCGTTAAAGTCTCGATTTTGTTCTTAGTTTTGCCCCTGAATAATTAAATACGTTAGACTGTATGCCCACACAGAATAACCCTGACAACAACAAGTATTATAAACTTGTTGACCAGATATATGGTATTGAACGCATGATGGTTGAGAACCAACTATTGCTTGCATATAAAGATCATATTAATGAAGAAACCTCTGACCAGCTTATAGGCATGGTTGACTCAAAGATGACAGGCTTTGACGAAGAAAAGAAAGTAAAGAAAAAAGTATTTAATGTATTGGTGGAATGTTTACAGAATGTAAGCCGCCATGCCGAACCTGATAAAGGCCAGGATCACGAATCGTCTATCCTGCTTATCGGAAAAAACGAAAACATTTTTTTTATTATCACCGGCAATATGATGGCAAGCGATAAAATGGATGATTTAAAAAATAAACTTGAACAAATTAACGGACTCAACCCTGAGGAATTGCGCAACAAATACAAAGAAATGATTAACAACACTGACTTTAGTTCTAAAGGCGGGGCAGGTTTGGGTTTGCTTGATATTGCCCGCAAGTCAGCAAACAAGTTTGAGTATGATTTCAGAAAACTCAGCGAAAAGAAAACCTATTTCACGCTTAAGGTAAATATTCCTGTAAGCATAGCTGCCTAATAACAACCTCTTTATTTTTATCCTGAAGATGAAACGGATAAACATTTCGTCAGGTACAAAATGGGAAACTACTGTTGGTTACAGCCGCGCTGTAAGAGTTGGTAACATCATAGAAGTAGCAGGAACAACTGCTGCAGAAGGCGACAAAATAATTGCACCCGGAAACGCTTACGAACAAACAAAATTTATTCTTCAGAAAATTGAACGCGCCCTGATTGAGGCAGGGGCAACGCTTGAAGATGTGGTGAGAACACGGATGTTTGTTACTGATATTTCAAAGTGGGAAGAGGTGGGAAAAGCACACGGAGAATTTTTCGGAAAAATAAAACCGGCTGCCACCATGGTTGAAGTGAGCGCACTCATTCACCCTGATTTGGTGGTAGAGATAGAAGCAACAGCTATTCTGAAAAATGAATAAACTATTATTTCTTTTTATTGTATTTGCTTTTTCATCAAAAGCGCAGCAAACCGATACCTTCCGTGTGGTGAAACAAGGGGAAGAACGTGCAAAAAAATTTGAGTCTGCCTTTGTAACATTGGGTGGAAAAACAGGTGGAGATATAACTGTGCCCGAAGCACAAACATCCTGTTGTCTTATTATTAATCGTAGCGATCTGAGGATAACATCCTATACACTTACCATAAAAGGAACGGGCGATTTGATGAGTTATACAGCAATTGGCAATTCGCTTACAAATGAGATGATAGTTGCACTGGGAAAACTTAAGCCTGGAGCTATTTTTGTAGCAGAAAATATTATGGCGCGTGGCGATGATGGTATTCCCAGAATGGTGAGTTCGCTTTATTTTAAAATAAAGTAAGCGCAGAGAAGGATTAGTTTCCGCCTACAAAGGGATACCCGTTTTTCTTTATTGCATAAT
>CAMDBK010000102.1 GCA_945889235.1 Chitinophaga pinensis | reverse complement strand
AAAGCTAATAAGATTTTTATTAAAAGAATATTATTTATAACCCAACCGGCCATTTGCCAGCCTTTGAAGTAATCTTCAATGTTTCCGGTAGTAGCATAATTACTATGCATCTGCCTTAGTAATATAACAGAAAAATTTTGAGCATCACTTGTAAACCAATCAACTCCTGAATTATACAATTTTGAAATTCCAGAAAGAACATAACCGGCTGCAACTACCTGTACAGGAAACTGTACTCTGTTAAAACTTAAATTATTGTTTAGTTTAAGTTGAAAAAATAGATAGGCAAAAAATTGGGCAAAAAAAGAAAGGGAAATGAGGCCGTTCTCTCCTTTAAATCCGATTGCTTCTTCGTAAGAAAAAATTAAAATTGAGATGGCGGACAGTGTGAATGTTGTTATAAGCATCTTAATCTCAAATACGTATAGAGTAAAACACAATAGCAATAAAACGGCAATTACTAATTTAATACTATTAATTGCAAGAAAAGAACAATCAATAATACTGCACAGATTTTGGTGATACGGTTGAGTAAAATCTCTGGAATATAAGATATAAAGCAAAACCGGAAGAGTAATAAGCATTAAGGACAGTTTTATAAAAAACCATTCTGAATTAGAATAATTATTGCCTTGTAAATTATTCAATCTGTTGAGTATATATTTTTTTTTCGCTCACAACTATCTTCCCATCTTTAACAAGATAAGTTATTTTATAAATACTTAAAGAATCTGAATTTATATCCAAAGGTTTTTTGATTTTAAGCTTCATGCATTTAAACATTTCTCTGCCTATTGTTTCATTTTGTTCCTTACTGCTATCATTCTTGTAATCATTGGTATTTCTAATTGCATTGTAGATTTCGAATAGTCCATTTTCACTGATACCACAATAGCTAGAAATTGGTATTATCTGGTTATCATCACCGCGCAACATTATTACAAAAGCACTGTTTGAAAACTTATTAAACATGCTAAATCTGTTAAATGGGTGTATGTAACCAATTATAATACACCCAATAATATATCCACTAATAAAAACATAATAAATCGCCCTGCTTTTAAATATACTTTTTATTACAGGGAAATTAATTTGTTTCAGTATGAAAGCCATAAATGGAATTCCCAACAGAATAAAAGTGTATTGAGATGCAATCCGAAATCCTATCCTTTCCATAAACAAAATCCATAGCAAGGTTTGTAGAACAGTTATAATACAGATATGCCATTTCTTTAATTTAGTTGAATTATTTAAATAACAATATACCCAAATTGTATATAATAAAGGAAAGATAGATTTTGTTAATAAAAAAATCAGTGGGTAAAAATGAGGAAACCAAATTTTATTTTGAGAAAAAGAACTTTCAAAATAATAATTTATTGGAATAAAGAGTGCGCTGACTGATAATATTAGTGAAAAAATAATTACAATTACTAACACCAACTTGTATTTATTGTAGCTCCTTTTCATCCTGAAATCAGAAATTTTTTATACTAATAGCACCCCAAAGTAAAATAATAATCTCAACCATAATACTATTTGAAATTAACTTAGTTTTTTCTCCAAATAAATATTGTTACTTTTGAATACATAAGTAACTATTTGGATTATCAATTTCTAAAAACAGGTAAACTAATTAATGGAATTTTCTGAACTCGTTAGAGTTGCCTATTCAAGACTCAAAGCAATTAACAGCCCCCTGCTTAAGAAATCAGAGGTTTTTTGTATGGCACCGTGGATTCAGCTTTATGCCCAAACCAACGGAAAGGTTGCGCCATGTTGTATGTCAACAATATATGGGGGAAATGAGCTTGGCGACTTAAAGGAAAACTCAGATTTGAGAGATTCATGGAATTCGGAAAATATGAAACAATTGCGGTTGAATATGCTCAATGGTAAAAAAAGCACATTATGCACACACTGCTATGATTATGAAAAGGTTGGCAAATTCAGTGAGCGTATGCAGTATAACAAAGATTTTAAACGCTATTACTCACGTGTTACCGGAACGTTAAAAGACGGAGAAATAAAAGATAAAAGCATACCATTAATTGATATTCGATTTTCAAATAAATGTAACTATAAGTGTAGAATATGCGATAGTGTTTATAGTTCCCTCTGGTATGATGAAGAGCAAAAAATAGGAAAAACTCCTGGATTACCTTCCACTAAGATAATGAACGTATCGGGTGATGAGACTCACTTTTGGGAGTCGTATGAACATTTATTACCGGAAGTAAAACGACTTCATTTTGCAGGTGGTGAACCGCTAATAATGGATGATCATTACCGAGCCCTTGAATACCTTATTTCAATAGGGAAAGCAGATGTTACCTTAAGCTATAACACGAATTTTTCTACCCTGAAATACAAAAAATACGATCTTATTTCACTGTGGAATAAGTTTAAAAGGGTAGATGTTTGGGCAAGCTTGGATGGTATGGGAGCTAAAGGCGATTACCAAAGGAAGGGACAACAATGGAAAAAAATAGAAGAAAACATTAGACAGATTCAAAGGCAGTGCCCTACTGTTTTTTTTGGCGTTAATGTAACTGTAAGTATTTTCAACATTCTTGATATTCCAGAATTTTATCAATATATGGTAGATTCGAAACTAGTGCTTCCAGATAAAATGAACCTATATCTGCTTTTTGACCCACCATATTTTAATATTACAAATTTGACATTGCCATTAAAAGAAAAAGTTACTTCTAAATTAAAAAAATTTGAAACAGATTATTTGAGCAGCTTAACTAACAATGCAAACATCAACAATCACTTAAATGCAGTAATTACCTTTATGAAATCTGAACAAGGACATAAACAAAATGAATTCAGGCATTGGGTTACTGAAGTGGACAAGTTGAGAAATGAAAAATTTCTTTCAATATTTCCTGAATTAGAAGAAATGATGGTAATCGTTTGATATAATATTATTTAGGTGAAATCCTTAAGTCAGTTTTTCTATAAACAAATAAATATTAAAGTCCCTTTATGGTTTTTCATAATTGCACCATTAGTTTTTTATTTATTCTGGGAAATATTTTGGTTCTTAAAGGTTGGGCTACCTTTTATTAAATGGCATACTCATTTAATGTTGTATGTATACATTTGGTTAACTGTTGTCTTTTTTATTAATTTATTAAGTAAAAAGACAATTGAAATAAAAAATTTGTTTCTATCTTTTTCTTCTCTTATTGTCGTATGTTTCTTTGTAGAATGTTATTTAATATTATCAGGTTATAATAAAACCTATTTGGAAAAAGTTAAAGGATATTATTATAGCTATTATTCAGTTTTAGATAATGCATACTACCATTGTTGGGAACCGCCAAATAAACCACATTGGATAATTAAACCGGAATACTCTTATTGGAGACCTACAAATTCTTTAGGATTTCCAGATGAAGAATGGGTGTATTATAAAAAACCAAAAGAAAAAAGAATTTTATTGTTAGGTGACTCATTTACAGAAGGCGATGGGGCACCTTATGATTCAAATTACGCATATCTTCTAAAACATAAATTATATTCTGTTGATAGAAATTGGTATATAATGAATGCAGGGGTTTGTGGAAGTGATCCATTTGATAATTATATTAATTTGAAAGATCGCTTGTTAATATATAATCCAGATATTGTAGTTCAGTCTTTGGGCTCTCAGGATTTGACAGTAGAGATTATTACAAGGGGGGGATTTGAACGATTTCAAAAGAATGGAACCCTTAAGTTTAATAAAGCGCCTTGGTGGGAACCAATTTATGCATTAAGTTATTTAAGTAGAATTTTTTTTAAGGTTGGAGGGTATAATGAATTATTGCAAAAAGATCAATTAGAGAATGTAACAATGAAAATAATTAATAATCAGGTATTAGAATTGTTTAAGCGTTATTCATTTATGTGTAAGCAAAATGGGATACAACTAATTGTGTTTCTTCGACCTGATAGAAATGAACTTGAACAAAAAAAATATCAGTATGACTTTTCTACTATTCTCAATCAGTTAAAGACTGATACAACAATTCATGTAATTGATCTAATGCCTGATTATCTTAACATAATTAAAAGTAAAAACACACCGATATCAGAATATTTTTGGCAAAATGATGGACATCATAATTCAAAAGGGTATGAAATAATGGCCCAAAATGTTTTTGAAAATATTATGCCTCTTATTAAAGATACAGTAGTTTCTGATATTATTAATTAGTTAACTCACAATATCAATCATCGCGATTGAGAATTAGATGACCATAATATAGAATGAAATTATTTTGCAAACTCCCATTCAGCAGAATTTCCATCGATGATGATGGCAATATATGGCCGGCATGTTGTCCTGACTGGGTTGAATTTCCATTAGGTAATATTTTCAAACAAAGTTGGAATGAAATATGGTATGGTGATACTGCAAAAAAATTTCGCGATTCAATGTTTGACGGATCGTTGAAATATTGCAAATGGGGGTGGTGTCCAAATATTGCCGATGCACAAGCTGGTATTAAAAATTTTCATGTTATACCGCTTAAAGACAGTCCAAAAGAGTGGATTCCACAACCACCTGTTCATGTGAACATGAATTATGATCAAACCTGTAATTTAAAATGTCCCTCTTGCAGAAATGATTTAATCCATATCAGAGGTGATAAACTCAAAAAGGTTGAATACATTCAGGAGTATGTTGAAAAACAAATTTTACCATCTGTTGAATCCATTGCATTAACTGGAGTTGGTGATCCATTTATGAGTCGTGTTTTTCGTAATTTTTTAATCAATTTTGATTCAAAAAAATATCCCAATATTAAGACTATTCATTTTCACACAAATGGTCAGCTGTTTGATGAAAAAATGTATAGTAAAATGAAAGGAATTCATCATTTAAGACTTTCGACTGATATCTCCATTGATGCTGCCAGTGCAGATATTTATGGTAAAGTAAGAGCTCCGGGGAACTGGGATATCTTAATGAAAAATCTTCAATTTATAAAGAAACTAGACAACTTAGTTTTGTTGGGTATTAGTATGGTAGTTCAACAGGATAATTACAAACAAATGATGCCTTTTATAGAATTAGGGGAATCTTTAGTACATAAAAGACGGGCTACTTTTGTTGAATTTAAAAGGCTTAGAAAAGACCCTCATCTATCTGATGAGCAATTTCAAAAAATGGGGTTAGACGAAATTAACCCTGATATGAAAGCAGAATTTTCAGAGCAATTAATATTAATGGAAAGAAAGCGATTGTACAATTCAAGAAACAGAATTCTTCCTTCAGTAAATCATAACCTTCATGAGTACATTTCCTCCCCAGTTGAAGAAATACCCTCCTCACCATTTGTCAAATTAACTTCTATGATTTCTTCTATTATTCCAACAACATTTCGTAAATAGAATGTAACATTGAAAATCTTTGTCAAAAAACATCGGACTAGTTTCTTAACAATTATTATTTTGAGGTCGCTGTGCCTTCCGCAACTCTTCTTATAACTTTGATTTTATTTGTTTTCAGTTGATCAACTATTCTCTTTGAATTTTCTTCAGGTGAAATTGTATCTAAATCAATTAACAATACAGATAATGGTCCATGTAAAGTCATTGCATAAAGCACATCTTCGGGGATAGACTCTGAAGAGAGATTAATAATAATTTGCAGTTTGTTTTTATACTCTTTTAATACTTTCTGTTGTTCTGCTTCACTTTTGTTATTCTCTATTCCTAAGTGAGAACTAATTTTTTCAAACAAACGTTCTCGAAGTTCTTCAATTGTACCATCAACAACTAATTCTCTTTCTTTCTCTATTTGCTGAATGTCATAGAATCCTTCTTTTGCATTGACAGTAGAGGTGGGTAAGTTTTTTTCAATTCCAAAGAAATGTAACACCTTCTTAAATCCTGTTGGTTCATGATAAACCCCTTGCAATTCATCCCATTTGTTAAATAAAAAGGTTTTATCTCTTGCTGTCCATGATGAAAAGTATTTAACATAAAGGGGATCCCCAAAATGAAATGAGAATTTTCCTTTGCTTGATTTACGCGTTGTTTCCAATAATTCAATTAATAATAAGAAGCGTTCTTTTCTTTTTTCCAAAGTAATCACATCGCTAGTCCAATCCCATGCTTTATTTGAATTAAATTTTACCATTCCGGGACGGTCGTGCATATATTTTGCATTCGGACCAAAAGAGTTTGCGGTAACGTGACTTAACACATTTGGGTTTTGAATAAACCAGTTTAGGGTTTCATTAAAGTTCTCATCTGTTTCAGTCGGGTAGCCGTAAATAATCCACGACTCTGTTCTTATTCCTGCATCGCCAAAAAGGCGGCAGGTCTTATCAGCATCATCATACCGCGATGACTTGCCCATAGCATGTTGCACATCGGTAGAAAAACTTTCAACACCAAGCGTAACTCTCTCCATACCGCTTTTTCGTAACTTGGCTACATAAGGTTGTGTAAGCATTTTTTCTACCCGTGTCCCATACACACTCCATGGCATAACCAGACCTTCGGCAATAGCAAGGTCACAGTAAATTTCTAACTGTTTAAAGGTAACGTGAGAAATAAGCGAGTCGTCATTAAACATGTATTCCTTAATGCCGTACTCTTTGACATTGCGTTTCAACTCTTCAAAAACCAAATGACCTTGTCTTGTACGTTGTGTTATATGATTCCACTTATTTTCACAGTAATTGCAGTTTAAAATGCAGCCCCTCGAAAAAAGAATAGGTAATCGCCCCGGGCAGGGGTAAGCGCTTAAATCAAAATCAGTAAAATCAGGCAATGGAATTGTGTTAATGTTCTGCTGCATACCAACTCCTGTATAGTAAACAGATCCGTCAGGATTTTGAAGCCATATCTGTTTTACTTTCTGAATATCTCCTTTCTCCTGTATACACTTTACAAAATCCACTAATATGTTTTCGCCTTCTCCCTCAATAATATAATCTGAAAATTTGTATGCAATTTCTATGCTGTCTTGATTCTCACGTGTTAAACTCGGTCCTCCAGAAACAATGACTACATTTGGAAGAATTTTCTTTACTTCTTTGGCAACAAGGGCAGTATTTTTAGTATTAGACATGAGTAAACTAAATCCCACAATATCCGGCTTTTCATCACAAATCTGTTTTGCCCAGCCCTGATAAAGTTTAGGAGTTTTAGCAATAGACACTTCGGCTGGTACGTCTCCCATTGCTGAAACCATCATTGGTCGGAACTGAACTGAGAAATCGATGCATTTAGAATCGTAGCCAGCCTCATTTAAACTTGCCTTGAGAAATGCAAGTGCTAATGGTGGAGTTTGCGAATCCCAAACCGGAACTAAGGCCAATACAATTTTCATTGCATAAAATTAATTAGATTGTAAAGATGTGAAAAAAATTAAAAGTCTTCTTTCTCTAACTTAATCTTTATCTATTTGCTGCTGCATAGTTGCAATGGCTTTTTTTAATTCTTCGTTAGCGATTCGTAAAGCATTTAATTCATCGGCAAGGTTTGTTTTATTGTCTAATTCCTTTATAGCTTGAATTAATATGGGTATAAGTGCATTATAGTTTACTGCTTCAAAGTATACATCCTTTCTGCCTAATCCAATTCCGGGGCTAATGGAATATTTTACCAAGTTTGGAAAAACCTGTTTCATTTCAGTGGAAAGAACGCCTACCTGCTCACCTTGCGGCATATTCAAATAAGGATACTCATTATTTTTAAATGTGTATTGCTTGATATTTAGTTGTCTTAGTTTACTAACAGCTCCTGAATAATCCTGAACATTGGTTTTAAGTTTGGGGTCTGAATAGTAATAAGTGGCAGCACAAAAAACATCACCTTCAAAATAACCTGCAAATGAAACAGGACAATTAAGGCATGAACTAAGAGTGCCTGATGTAGAGCCTAATGGCAGAGGTTGACGGCCTACGACTCCATAATTAAAAGTTGCTGAAGTGTGATCTAAAACTTCACCTAATACTCCAATAGAGCTATGAGCATTTTCAGAATGAATAGAACCAATAGCACCTATGCAATCACTATTGGTTTGCGAATCAACCCCAGTTAGCATAACACCCAAAACACCAACATTTACACTATTATCACCTCTTACCTGGCCAATAACTCCAGCATTATATTTGTTAGTAGAGTAGTTATTATTTGTATTGAAAATATTATTATTACTTCCGTTTACCCAAGTTGTAATTCCAGAGTTCATACTGTTTGCACCTTCACCAAGAACATAAGAATAAACTCCTTCATTTTGAGTGTTATCTCCTATTACCATTGAACTTATTCCTTGGTTTTCTGGAGCATTAGTCACAAAAGCTTGTACTCCTTTATTTATCAGAGCAGCGTTAGATGCATAACCTAAAACACCAGTGTTATAGGGGGTATTATTTGTATTATCTATAGCATAGCCAGAAACACCAACGTTGGTGTTTGTTGCCCCGGCTCCTTCCCCTGAAACACCGGTATTGCTGTAAGATAATCCTATTGCTTTTGCATTTACGCCATAATTACTACTATTACTTCCACTGGCTGTAGCGGATATCCCTGTGTTGCGTGAACTATCTCCTAATGCAATAGCCACTAATCCTGCATTATTTGAAGTATCACCTTCTGCTATTCCTATCATACCATTATTATCACTAACATGATTTCCCACCACAAGACCTGCTGTACCTACATTTCTTAATACGTTATTATTATTTGATAACCCTATAATGGAGAAATTTGAATTATTTGCTGAGTCTTTATTTGATGCTGAAAGTATTCCTATTGAAGAAGGATTTACCTGAAAATTTGTTTGAAGGATTGGATAAGGATTTTGTATTTCCCCGTTTTGCACCAAGAGTTTATTTACAGGTCTGGTGGGGTTTGAGTTATTGTAGCTTCCTATACCCACATATCCCTCATTAGTAATTATCATTTTTTGCTTCTGAGGATTAAATGAACAACTATCATTATTTGTAGCTATTTGAATATCGGCATTATTTGAAGTTCCAAAATAATCCGTGCTATTGGTTTTAACTCCACCCA
>CAMDBK010000101.1 GCA_945889235.1 Chitinophaga pinensis | reverse complement strand
TTGGTGACGGTGGTACATTGTTAAATATTTCTCCTACGGCATTACTTGTTGATGTGTGTGAAAAAATTTACATCGCAGGCTGGGGCGGCACAGTGAACACCAGCAATGGATTTGGAGCTAATCTTGGCTTCACAACAGGAATGGCAACCACCAGCGATGGCTACCAGCTTTCAACCGATGGCAGTGATTTTTATTTTATGGTATTGGAAACGGATGCCACTGCCTTGTTATACGGAACTTTTTTTGGCGGAAACGGAGTTGCTGAACACGTTGATGGCGGCACAAGTCGTTTTGATAAAAGCGGAATTATTTATGAAGCAGTTTGTGCCGGTTGCGGTGGAAGTGATATGTTTCCTACAACTCCCGGTGTATGGTCAAATACCAACAACAGTACTAACTGTAATGAAGGCGCAATTAAATTTCGCATTCAACTTTCAGATGTAGATGTAAATGTGGAAGTTGATAATATATCATCAACAGGTTGCGCACCTTTTAATGTTAATTTTCTTGCTAACGGTGTAAATGCACAAGGGTTTTACTGGGATTTTGGTGATGGAGATACATCCACGTTGGAAGATCCATCACATCTTTATACCGACACCGGAACTTTTACAGTGATGGTAATTGGTTATGACAGCACAACCTGTGCTGGGCTTGCTTTTACTGATACTTCGTATGCAATCATTACCGTATTAAATGGTGACCTGAATACATTTGCAGGAAACTCAACCAGCATTTGTTTAGGTGATACTATTCAGCTTGGTGATACTGCTTCTGTCGGTCATATATATCGTTGGACACCAGTAACCGGATTAAGTAACCCGAATATTTCAAACCCATTGGCCTTTCCTGTTGTTACTACAACTTATTATCTGACTGATTCAATAGGATCCAGCGTTATTCCTTGTTATAAAACAGATTCAGTTACCATTACTGTAGGAAAAGACCCATCAAGTTTTACACTGGAACTTACACCTGCATGTGAAGGAGTTCATGCAAAATTCACCAATACAACTCCGGATGCCACCCAATTCTTCTGGGATTTTGGCGGTGAAGCTACTTCAACCGATGCAAATCCTGAGCATAATTATAATATGTTTGACAATAACGACACGATTACCTTCATTACGCTTAATGCAACAGGTTGCGCTGATACTCTGCGTTTTGATACTTCTGGTGTTGCCATAATAAATTTCAACCCTGATTCTATTCCTAATATTTTCACGCCAAACGGTGATAATTTAAATGAATGTTTTCTTACGGAGTATGGTGCTTTTAATTTTGGTACAGCGTATGACAATTGTTTTTATATGATTATTTACAACCGCTGGGGCCGCAAAATTTATGAAACCGATAAATCAAGTGAGTGCTGGAATGGAAAAATTAACGATAAGAAAGATGCAGACGAAGGCACCTATTTCTACATCCTCAGAATCAAGGATGCGGAGTATCATGGCTTTTTCCAGTTGATAAGGTAAGTACAAACAAAACGTTTAATTTTTGAATTAAAGTACCCGGTACTTAGAATGCTTTTATGGCAGTAAAAACAAAATCCAAAACAAAAGAAGTAAAATCATCACCTGTTAATTCATGGTGGATACATGCAGTTTACATTGTTGCTCTGCTCGTTGTAATTGTTCAGGTTTACAACAAGGTTTACGACAAAAAACTTTACCTCGGAGGCGATAATGCGGTGTATTACATAAATGCAAAAGCGTTTATGGAGGGTAAAGGATACACCAATATTCATCAGCCTTCGCAGGAACCTGCCAACCACTATCCTCCCGGGTATTCGTTTATTTCCGCTGGCGTGATGACAGTTTTTGGTGACGATATTGAAGTGATGAATAAGGCTAACGGCTTTTTTCTTTTTGGCAGTATGGTTCTCCTTTACTTCATTCTTATTTCGCTTACAGGAAACAAGCATCTTTCTTTTGTTATCACGCTGCTGTCGGCATTGAATCTTCACCTGCTTAATTTCTCAACAATTGCCATGTCTGAAATTCCTTTTCTGTTTACTTCACTGGCAACCGTGTTGTTTTTGATGCGCATAAACAAGGATGAATTTTCATTCAAAGATTATAATTTCTGGCTCATGCTTTTTTTTATGATGGCCAGCTATTACATACGCACCGCAGGAATATCACTGGTGGGCGGTGTGATATTGTATTTTCTTTTTGAACGCAAATGGAAGCTGGCCGGAATTTCTGCGGCAGTTTTTATTCTGCTGGCTTTGCCGTGGTATTTAAGAAGTAAATCATTGGGAGGAGGTTCGTATGAACATCAGCTGTCGATGGTAAATCCATATCGTCCTGAGTTGGGAAAAATGGAAGGAAAAAACTGGATTACACGCGTTGAAAAAAATGTGAAACGCTATGTTTCCATGGAAATACCGAGTGCGGTAATGTGTTATAAAATTGAAAATTATAACAAATCAAAACCCGAAGACCACAAATGGGCTTTTGGAATTTTTCTGTCGCTGCTGGGGATTTTGGGTTTGTTTACACTCAAAAAATATCGTTGGCTGGTTATCGCGTACTTAGTGGGAACAGCCTTTATTGTTGCGCTTTGGCCCGATGCATGGTACGGAACGCGGTTTATTTTACCGGCAATTCCGTTCATTTATTTATTGCTGATTCTCCCTGTTTATGAGGGATTAAACTGGCTCGGTAATAAAATTAAACTTTCCGAAAACTTCCGCATTGTTTTTTTACCCTTTATTTTTCTTGCATTTATTTACGTTGAAAAAGGTGGAATAAAATACCTGCAAGCTTATGCCAAGGGAATGATGAATCCTGCGTACACCAATTATTTTGAACTGGCAAAATTTGCTAAAAAAAATCTTCCGAAAGATGCAGTAGTTGTTTGCCGCAAACCCGAATTATTTTTTCTGTATGCCGATAGAAGAGTTACTAATTTTCTTAACTCTAATAATGCCGACAGCCTTATTAATAACATGAAAGAGGTGGGTGCAACTCATCTTGTGATTGAACAATTAGGGTTTGGTTCAACAGGCAGATATTTATATCCGGCTGTACAAAAAAATCCTGAAAAATTTAAGCTGGTTAAACAGATGAAAAATCCCGACACTTACCTGTTTGAAATAAATCACGACCGCGGTTATGTTGGTGGAATGGCAAACGGAAAGCGCAATGGAAAAGGCAGCTCGAATTATGCAGACGGAACAACTTATGAAGGCGATTGGGTAAATGATGCGCGCAGTGGCTATGGTGTTTTTACCTGGCCCAACGGAATGAAGTTTGAAGGCGAATTTAAAAATAACGTAAGAAATGGTGCCGGAATAATTCACATGGCTGACGGAAGTGTACTGCATGCTACGTGGGTAAACGATACTATTAACGGGCCAGGCAAACTTTACAATAAAGAAGGAAAACTTACACAGGAAGGCTTGATGAAGAATAACAATTTTGTTAAGCAGAATGCCGGCAAGAAGTAGGGTTCAATGAATTTTTCTTTTCTTTTCTTTAGTTGTCTTGCGTTGCCGGTAGCTTCATGTACAGGCGAAAATGAGAACAAGCAATTACGTTCTGAAGAAAAAAATAACACACAGTTAGTTGTAAATTCTGTTCCTGAAAAAGAAAATTTTTTTTCACAGGAATACCTTATCGGAAAATTCAATCAAAAAACAGATTCATCTTTTGCGCTGATACCTCTAAAATATTGCAGTAAAGAAGGAATGTATCTGCGAAAAGAAACCATTGCTGCGTTTGTTAAAATGTATGATGCAGCAAAAAAGGAAGGAGTAAATCTGAAAATTATTTCTGCTACAAGAAACTTCAGCGAACAAAAATCTATTTGGGAAGCCAAGTGGAACGGCAGCAGATTAGTAAATGGTAAAAATCTTTCGCAAACAATTAAAGACCCTGTTGAAAGAGCAAAAATAATTTTGCGCTACAGCTCCATGCCAGGAACATCACGCCACCACTGGGGAACGGACATGGATTTAAATAGTCTTGAAAATTCATATTTCAATTCTGCTGAAGGAAAAAAGATTTATGAATGGTTGAAAAAAAATGCAGCAGCGTTTGGTTTCTGTCAGCCGTATTCAATGAAAAATGAAACCCGCCTCAATGGTTATGAAGAAGAAAAATGGCATTGGAGTTATATCCCATTGTCTTCTGTTATTCTGAAAGAGTATTTACAAAAAATAAAACCGGAAAATATCACAGGCTTTGCAGGAGCAGAAACCGCAGGCAAGCTGAACATCATTGAACACTATGTAAAAGGTGTTAATCCTGAATGCAGGTAGTTTTCACCGCAAAGGCGCAAAGGCCGCAAAGTTTTTTTGGTTTAATTTTCCTTTGCGTCTTCGAGCCTTTGTGGTAAACTTTGTGTGCTCTTTTCTAAATAATTTACCCAGCCCACAAAAAACAGAAAAATAAAGCTGTAGGCAGCCACGTTAAAATATAAATGGTTGTCGAACCAGGCGTATTGAATAAAATCAACAAAGCAAATTCCTATTGCCATAATGCGCAACTGGTTGATGAAGAAAACACCAATAATACCAACAGGAATAAACAGTAATTTCTTTTTCCACGGTCCGGGATAAGCAATAATTAACATGGTAAAAAGCGCCATAACATCTATGCCGAGACAATAATTCATTATGCTGATAGTTGCATTGGGTTTCACCATTAGAATAACACGGTAACTGTATTCAGTGGCTTCATAACCAAATAAATTAAGGAAGAATAAACAAAACGCCATTGTAGCTTTAAGTACAGCGTGGTGCAGCAACTCCCATGGTTTTGCAAAAGCGGAATTCCATACAAACTGTTTCCACACATACATGTAAAGGATGTACATGGAAAATAATTTCAACAGGAAATAGAGTGTAGCTTTCTTCTTATCCAAAACAATTTTATTTGAAGCGAAAGTAGAAAAAAAGGGCCACGCGCTTTCGCGTGGCCCTTTTTATGTCTCACTTCGAGCGTAGTCGAGAAGCGATATGTAAATCTTCTCGACTACACTCGAAGTGACAACAGCTACTCTTGTATTACAACTAGTGCATACTAAGCGGCATATCTTTGTTATAGGTTATGGTATAGGTAAATGCAAGCGTTTTATTTTCCTTGCTGTTGATGCTGGTATTCCATTTCAGCAAGCCGGTTTTGTCATTGTACTCTGCGCTGCCTTTATCTTTCATTTCCACTTTTATATCCTCGATTTGTGAAACAGGAATGTGGTCTTCCACAACAAGTTTAAGTGTATTGCTCTTGTTGTTTTTCATTTTCAACTCGTAGGTAACGGTTTTTTCAACATCGTTTCCAAGTGGCTTGTTGCGTTCTTTATCAGGAAGTTTGGTACGTGTTATGGTAATTCCGTGGTCGCGGCCCAGCGCTAATTCCATGGTATCTGTGAGTAAAGCAGCGTTAAGCATGGTTTCACCAACGTAAGTTCCTTCGTAAAAAATATTTGCTTTTCCGGGAAGTAAATTCATTTCTTCCCAACCTGTAACTTTAGCAATTAAAAAGGCTTCACTTTCCATTTTAGGTACAAGATAATGATAGTAACTTGCAGGAAGGTCGCTGCTTTTTACGGCAACTAAATGTGTAGTACCATCAGAAGGAATAGAGTAGGGGAGTTTAATATCAAACTCAACGTTGGTCATGGTCTCAACCATTTGTGCATAGTTGGCTGAGGACTGAGCAGGTTCAAGATTTTTTACTTTGTATTCATCATCTTTGCGCAGGGGTTCAAAGTCTTCATTATAGCCATCAAAAGCCATTGCGGGCATTCCTGAAATTGTTCTTGACATTGTTTGAACTTCTGCTCCATTATTTGTTTGATAATAATAATTTACAAACCAGGTAGGCAGCACCGGTTTTATATTGCTTCGGTTTGGATTACTGGTTGAGAGTTTCAGTTTAATATCATTCCACTCTTCACCTGTATTTTGGTAAACATTTGCTTTGTAAGTCAGTTGTACGGGCGCGTTGCTGCTGCCTGAACGCAAATCATAAGAAGGATTCCAGCCGGCATTGGAAACAATGTAATTGATATCGAGTGTGCCGCTTACGCTTTCTTCAGCGCTCACAGTAACAATTACGCGGTGGATGGGTCCGTATTTTTTTACAGGTTCTGTTTCGTTTTTGTAAGCGCGCAGTTGGGCAAGCCTTTCGTTCATTCGGTTTTCATCTTGCGCCAGTTTGTATTCTTCTCTTTTAATTTTTGAAACCTGTGCATCAATATCAGTCAGTTTTTTCCTGAAAAATTCCATAGCATCAACAAGCATGGGCAGTGAATCACTTTTGCCTTCGCCACGGGTAAGCTTGTTTTTAAGTATCATATCTTTTTCAAGATTGAGTGCAAATTTTTTGGTGTTCAGTTCATCTGCCACAAAGCTTTGTTCCTGTAATGAATCTTCAATCAGATTTATTTCACGTACTATTTCTTTAGGCAATGCGTTTGCATCTGCTTTGGGTGGTTCAGGATATTTGATATCGTGTTTTACTTCCAGTATAATAAAGCTGCCTTTGCCGCCTGCCTGTATGCTGCGGTCGTTGATGTAAGGCGAAACATTTTCAAACAGCAGGTCGGTAACGCCCGGTGCAAGATTAATGTTTGCTGTGCGGTAAACCTGCGCCCCTTGCAGGAATACGGTTACATTTTTTACGGTTGATTTTACGGGCTTGTCGTTTGATGCGAATACGGATGATACTATTGTCAGCAATATTCCGGTGATAATTTTTTTCATTTTGTTTTGGGTTTAGAATGTTTGGAAAGTATAAGTGTTTTGAATGTTCGGTGATGAGATGCACCGAAAAAACAAATTCCATAAATTTTTTAATTGACAAGGAAGGAACTTGTCACTTCGAGCGTAGTCGAGAAGTTTAATTATGGCTTCTCGACTACGTTCGAAGTGACAAAAACTACGCTCGAAGTGACAGCCCTTGTGAATTAAAACTTGTGACTTGCGGTCTTACCTTCTGTGTTGCCCTACTTTTCCGTATTCGCCTACATCAAAGCGGTAATACACACCCACGTTAAGGGTTAGAGAGGCGGCATGGGTTTTTGCACCTGTGTAATCGGGTTGATTGGGTTGGGGAATATTAATATCATTGCCTTGTCCGTCAACACCCTTTAAATCACTTATGCCATACATAAAGCGCAACCCTGCAATAAAATAAAGGTCATCGGTAAGAGGAAAATCGGTTCCAACGCCTAACAGCGGGCCGTAATAAAACGGAGCAAATTTATTGGTAACATTGGTAGATGCTTCAAACCCACCTGTTGATTTATAGGCGCCATTTACAAGCAATGAGAATTGTACACCGGCTTCTATGTAAGCTCCATAGCGGGTTACCATTTTTCCGTAAACGGGTAAATCAATAAACAAAAGATTTACATTTGAGTTGTAGGTAGAGAGTGTGGGTGAGTTTGAAACCCTTCCACTGTAGCGTTGTTTAAAATTTCCGAAAAGCACATCAACGCCTACGCCAAAGTAAGTGTCTATCTGTTGCTGGAAATACATGGTTGCAGTTACTCCGCCATCAAAACCAAACGAAGGTTTTGCCTCTTGTTGTACCGAGGCGCCCAGTACGGCTGTGTTTACCAGCCATGTGTTTTTTGCCTGTCCGGTAAGGCCCAAGGTAAAACTTTGTGAGTTGCAAAAAGTAATGACTGAAAAAAACAGCAAAAAAAACAGGAAACCTTTTTTTTTCATTTCTTAATAATACATCCAAAAGTGCTTAAAATTAAACTTTTTTTATATTGCTTATTATATTATTTCTTTTCTATTTTTGCACGCATTAACTAAAAAACCATACACATGAAAAACCTAACTCTCACCTTAGCAGCCGTTATGCTGTTAAGTTTTACCTATGCGCAAAAAGCGGTATTAAAATCAGGCAGCGTAAGCGGCCTTAAAGGACAAAAAGAACTAAACGTAGAATTTGATTACAGTGCCCTAAAAGTGGGAACCGGCAAAAAAGCTCAGGCCGAAGCAGCTTATACTGCAGAGAAAGTAGCAGACCACAACAAAAAAGAAGCAGGTAAAGGCGATAAGTGGCTGGAAGGCTGGAATACCGCACCTGATAAACGTTACAAGCCTAAGTTTTTCGAACTCTTTAATAAAGGGTTAGAGAAAAACGGCATTGTTGCAGGCGAAGGAAAATCAGGAGCAAAATATACGCTGGTAGTAAAAACTACACGCCTTGAGCCGGGATGGAATATTGGCATTTCAAAATATCCTGCGTTTGCAGATATGACTTATGAATTGAAAGAAGGCAGCAACAAAGTAGCAACCATTGAAATATTAAACTCACCCGGTTCACAATTCTCGGGGTATGATTTTGATGCAGGTACACGTTTGGCCGAAGCCTATGCAAAATCTGCTAAAACACTGGCTGCATTTATTGCAAAAAACGCTAAGTAAATATATAGCCACAGATCCACAGATTAAATTTGTAGTCTGCATAATCTGTGGCAACAATAAAATAAAAACCCCTGTTGCTAATTGCATCAGGGGTTTTATATTTGTACTAAATCTAAAAACATTAGTCATGAAGACGAAGTCTCACGAATACCTTAATTTAAAAATTATTATCATGAGTAAAAAACTACTTGCCCTTTCATTCTTAATTCTGCATTCTGCATTCTACATTAATGCACAATCCAATGCCGAACTTTTTAACTCAGCCAAATTAGTATGGTTTGGCGTTGATATGTCGCGCTCTAAATTAGTAGGCGTAGAAGGCTTTACCGACCCTAATGATATTCAGAAACGTTACGTACCGGCATGGAACAGTCTTGTATTAAGTGAAGCTGAAAAGTATGATGTAAGAAAGTTTTACAAAAAAGGTGAAGTGGTGAATGATATTCTGGCAGTTGAAGTAGTGAACGAAAAAATAAATCCTTCAGAGTGGGTACAAACCAACAGCTATAACCTTGACAAATCAGAAATAGCCGGAATGGTGAAAAAATACAAAGGCACCGAAAAAGAAGGATTAGGTTTAGTGTTTATAGTAGAAGCATTTGATAAATTTAAAGAAACAGGATACATCTACGTTACCTTTTTCAACATTGCCACCAAAGAAGTTATTCTTACCGAAAAATTATCTGCA
>CAMDBK010000100.1 GCA_945889235.1 Chitinophaga pinensis | reverse complement strand
AATAACAAAGCATTTACCTGAAGCACAGATCTGAATAAGACATAACTTGAATCCGTAGGCATAGCGATTACTGTCAAATTCTAAATCAAGCGCCAGTTCTTTTGCAGCTGCAAATTCCTGCACATAATCACTCAACGCCTGTTGAGTATTTATAAAAATGATTTTAGTATTTTGGTTTTTTATGTTGGTAGTCATCAATTAGTTTATAACATTCATTAAACAGGTTGTTGGTAAAAATAGGGAAAGGTTGGATAACAGTGTTTCTTTAAACTTTCCGCTTACTTTTGCACTGTGTTAAACACATCAGCCAAAGACAATATTAGTTTCCAACGCATTGTTCTTATTATAGGAGTTGTGTTGCTTGCCATGAAATTTTTTTCGTGGCATCTCACCCATTCCAACGCCATTCTTACAGATGCTTTGGAATCAATTATCAATGTTGTTGCCGGTGCGTTTGCTTTGTGGAGTTTGGTTATTGCTTCACGCCCCAAAGATATTGATCATCCTTACGGACATGGAAAAGTTGAGTTTCTTTCATCGGGTTTGGAAGGCATTTTTATTGCGCTGGCAGGCGTTTATATGCTTGGCAAGGCAGTCTATAATTTTTACTATCCCATAGAAGTTCACAGTCTTGATATTGGTATTGCAATTACCACTTTTACAGGAATTGTAAATTATATTCTCGGTTTTTATTTAAACAGAAAAGGAAAGAATGCAAACTCACATGCCATGATGGCTGAAGGGAAACATCTTCAATCCGATGCCTGGTCAAGCGCGGGATTGCTCGCAGGATTGTTTCTGATTTTTGTTACAAAAATAGGTTGGCTTGATAACGTTGTTGCCATTCTTCTGGGTGCTTATATTTTTTATACGGGCTATAAATTAGTCCGTTCATCGCTTGCCGGAATTATGGATGAAGCAGACTATCACCTGATAGAAGAGCTCATAGCAATCATGAATGATAACAGGCGAAACAACTGGGTTGATATTCATAATCTGCGCGTAATTAAATACGGCTCAAAGCTGCATGTGGATTGCCACATCACTCTTCCCTGGTTTCTGAATTTGCGAGAGTCACATGATGAAGCAGAGAAGTTAGATAAACTGATTAATGAAAAGAAACAAAGTGATATAGAGTTTTTCATTCATACCGACCCTTGCATTCCGGCTTCCTGCAAAATTTGTCAGAAAGATGATTGCAAGGTGAGACAATTTCAGGTTGAGAAAAGAATAGAATGGAAACTGGAAAATGTTCTCAGCAACAAAAAGCATGGGAGTTAGAATAAACCTTGAAGGTTTAAGAACTCATAATTACAAATTCACTCTCAGCGTAGCAATAAAATTCCGTCCGGGTGAGCTGATGCCTGATGCAAACACACGGTAATTTGTATCCAGAATATTCTCAAGCGCAAGTTGTAATGTGATGTTCTTACTGAATTTATATCCTGCACGTGCATTTAATGTCCACCACGCAGGCATTCCGGCAGCAGTAGCATATACTTCGTTGTCTTCAGCTCCTAATCTGTAATCCGTAAGTTTTTTCTCGCCATTATAGAATGCATAGACTTCTGCATTCAGTTTTTTAAAGTTCAACTGAATTCCTGTTCTTCCAAAGATTGGAGGAATATGATCAAGGGGCACTTGTCCGGTATCTGAAAATATTCTTCCATAAGTATAAGTCAGCGTAGAGTTAAAAACCAACCATGAAGTTATGTATGCTTCAATAGTTCCTGATGCACCGGCAATGAATGCAGTTTGTGCATTCTGACTTGCAACTACAGCACTTGTATCGCCATTGTAAACAACAGTTTCTTCACCATTAAGCGTGAATGGTTGCGTAACAATTGCATTCGTGATATAAGAATACCAAGCGTTTGCTTCCATTCTCACTTTTCGTGCAATCACTTTTGAAATTCCAAGTTCACCATTGTAAATATATTCAGCTTTCAGGTCAGGATTAGGAACAACCAAAGTTCCACTGCCTGATTCGAAAACTTTTGCCATGTCGTCAACATTTGGTGAGCGGAAACCCGTAGAGCCTAATAATGATAAATGCCAGTCTTTTCCGGGTGAAAAAATGTATCCGATATTTCCGGTAAGAGCATCGTTGTTTTGTTTTGCTTCATTGAATGGAAATGGGAAGAACGTTTTATCACCAAAAGAACAATTCAACCCTACATGACTGTAACGTAAACCTGCTGAGATCGTTGATTTTGCTCCAAGTTTCCATGAATCAGTAATGTAAGCGGCAGCAGAAAACTGTGTGCTTCCTCCATTAGGATAACGTGTATCCAGCGGAGTTATCTTACCTGTAACGATGTCCTCATTTTCTGCAGTTGAGGCTATGTTGTTGTAAGTAACTTCTAAGCCATATTTAACAGTATGTTTTTCCAGATCCTTTTTGAAATCAGCATTTAGTGAATACACATTCACAAGCTCATTGCGATGCGCCAGATTATCTTTTCCAAACTTGCGTTGGTTACGGCTTTCCTTAATATCCTGATAGGCAAGAATAACCTGTGCATTGCTGTAGAATGCATTTTCGCCACTTAAATCAAGACGGTAAGAACCCATCAACCGTTGCTGCGGACCATAATACCATTCTGCATTGCTAAGGCCCGCGCCTTTAGGATCAGTAAGCCTGTCGTAGCGCGGAAGGTTTGAAGAGTTAGAGAGCTGGAAATTCAGGTTGTGTGTAATCTTATCACTTTGTTTGAATGAAAACTTCTGCAAAATATCATACTGACTGTAGCTTGAAAATTTCTGAATATTCACATCGTCATTGGCTACCAGTACATCTGCTCCATTTATGCGTTGCACATAATACCTGCGTTTCCAGACATCAGAAAGCGAGTCTTTTCGGATGTTTCCCTGACGCATGTCACCAAAATATGAGTAGGTAAAACTGGTAAGTGAAGCAATTTTTTTGCCGCCCAGACTGAAATCAAGATGTCCTGTTTTTTCGTGATTTGCAGTGGCATAACGGGTGTAAGCGCTGCTTTTGAATACAAACTTTTCCTCACCTTCAGCAAATACAGGTTTCTTGGTGTGGAAGTGCATAACACCGCCAAATGCATCACTGCCATACACAACTGAACCGGGACCAAAAACAATCTCAGCGCGTTCAAGCATGGAGTTGTCAATGGTCATAACATTCTGCAAATGGCCGCCACGGAATATTGCATTGTTCATGCGCACACCGTCAACCACAATCAAAACCTTGTTGGCTTCAAATCCGCGAATGATGGGGCTTCCGCCACCTGCCTGACTTTTTTGTGCAAGCACAGTTCCGGTAGAAACTAAAAGGTCACCTGCATTTTGTGCATTGGTTTGTTCAATTTGTTTCAGCGTTATGCTTTGCACGGGTTGAGGAATGTCGTATTTCTTTTCTTCAAACTTGCTGGCAGAAATAATTACTTCATTGAAATTGTGTTTTAAAGTGTCTGTTTCCTGAGCTTTTAAACAAGGGGGAAACAAGAGCAGCATAAATAGTACTAGAATATGATTTTTCATAAGTGGTCAAATAAATTAATAACAGAAGACTTCGAATCTTTTGAAGCTTCAATAAAAAACAGTTGTAGGAAATTTTAAGCCTGTTCGGGTGGCTGAAGGCTTTCAGAGAAAAAGCCTTTAAGTAATCTATCTTTCAGTTCAGTTGGTAGAAAGGAGATTTCTATTAAGGAAAATTGTAATTCTGTTTGTATGAAAAAGTAATCTGATTGAAATTTTTTAAGAGATGTGTTGTTGTTCTGAGCATCAGAATTCATTTGACGGTTTATCAATTCTTCAAGGTTGGCGAAAAGCGTTTTTTCCTGCATGTCATTTATACAGTGAAAGGTAACGCTGCCGGCAGTTTCAACTTTTTTTACCACATCGTATAAATTTCCGTTGTGCCAGAATTCTTTGCCGTTATCTTCCCAGTTTATGTTGCTTAGTTCAGCTATGTTGAAGGTGATGATTGTCAATTCTGTTTCGGGAAGCTGATTTTTTATTTTTATTTTCATCTCTCTTTTAACAGAATACTGAGATGTAATAAATGTCAGAAAATGCCCGCTGATATTGAAAAGCAGAATTGCCAAAAGCAATATGGTTAGATTTTTTTTCAAGTAGAAAATGACAAAATAGCGTTAGCAAAGCTAAAATTTTATTATTCCTAAATTTAGCACGAAATAAATTTAAAAATGCTTGGATTAAAATTACCAACCGACCCGCGCTGGGTAAACATTGTTGAAACAAACATCGATGAGATATTGACTGACCATGCTTTCTGCGAACAGAAAGCAGCAACAAATGCAATTTCACTGATTGTATTTGCTCCTGAATATCCTGATTTGGTAGAACAAATGATTGCACTGGCGCAGGAAGAATTACAGCACTTTAATCAGGTGCATGAGTGGATAATAAAACGTGGTGGAGTTTTGGGCCGCGAAAGAAAAGATGAATATGTGAATGAACTGTATTCATTTGTCAGAAAAGGACACAAGCGCGAAATTGTGTTGGTAGACAGATTGCTTTTCTCAGCAATGGTGGAAGCCCGCAGCTGTGAGCGTTTCCGCGTACTTTCCGAAAATATAAAAGACAAAGAACTTTCCGGTTTTTATCGCGACCTTATGATAAGTGAAGCCAATCACTACACAACTTTTATTTCACTGGCACGAAAATATGCGAAAGGCGAGGATGTAGATAAACGATGGAATGAATTTTTAGAGTTTGAGGCTAATGTTATTGCTAAATACGGGAAGAAGGAAACAATACACGGATGAACTTGTTTATCTTTACAATTCTTTAAATTTTAGAAGCGTTAAATGAAAATAGGAATAGTATGTTATCCCACCTTTGGCGGTAGCGGTGTAGTGGCAACTGAGTTGGGCAATGCACTTGCCCACAAAGGTCATCAGGTTCACTTCATTTCTTATGATATGCCTGTGCGCTTCGATAGTTTTTCACCCAATCTTTTTTATCACGAAGTGCAGGTTAGCGATTATCCTTTGTTTGATTATCAGCCTTATGAATTGGTGCTTGCAAGTAAATTGGTGGATGTTGTGAAACACGAAAAATTGGATTTACTTCATGTGCATTATGCCATTCCACATGCTTCTGCGGCATATATGGCAAAACAGATTTTAGCTTCGCAGGGAATAAAAATTCCATTTATTACAACGCTGCACGGAACAGATATTACACTGGTTGGTAAAGACGCTTCGTTTGAGCCGGTAATCACGTTTGCAATCAATGAAAGTGATGCCGTAACTTCCGTTTCCGAAAGCCTGAAACAAGATACTTACAAGTATTTTAACGTGAAACGCGATATTGAAGTCATCCATAATTTTGTGGATATTGACTTGTACAGCAAAGCAAAAAATGCGCTCACAAAATTCAATTACAATACAGGTGATAAAAAAGTGTTATTACACATTTCCAATTTCCGCCCGGTGAAGCGCGTTGAAGATGTGGTGCGGATTTTTGATAAAGTAAGAAAAGAAATTCCTGCTAAACTTTTGCTGGTAGGCGATGGTCCCGATCGCAGTAAAATTGAAGCATTGTGCCGTGAATTGGGCATCTGCGATGACGTACAATTTCTTGGAAAACTGAAAGCAACTGAACAGGCTTTGGCAATGGCCGATCTTTTTATTCTTCCATCCGAAACAGAAAGTTTTGGTCTTTCGGCATTGGAAGCAATGGCTGCTTCTGTGCCAGTAATTTCAACCAATACAGGTGGTTTGCCTGAAATTAATGTTCATGGTATTACAGGTTATTTGAGTAATGTTGGAGATGTGGATGACATGGTAAAAAATTCATTGAGCATTTTAAGTAACAAGAAAAAACATGATGAGTTTAAAAGAAGTGCGTTTGAGTATGCAAAACGTTTCAGAATTTCAAAAATTCTTCCGCTTTACGAAGACCTTTACCACAGAGTGATAGAGGGGAACAGATAAAGGCACCCCTTTAGCAGACTCTTTTATTTTCTTTATTTGTGCAGAATGTTTTTTTTATTTTTGCGCCCTTATAGCTATAGACTGATACTGTTTACTTACTACTAACCCGTAACAAATTTAATTTTATGACAAAGTTTACCTCCCTGCTTTTAGCGGGTTTTATTATGCCGTTTTTTCTGTGTGCACAGGAAATTTTTGAGAACGAATATTTTAAAATATCACTGCCGGAGAGCATGAAAAAATCTGAATTATCTGCTGCTATAGTTGACAACCGCGAAAATATTCACAAATACAGTAGTGGTACAAATTCTTTTATTGTCCGAAAAATGGAGAGTACGCTTACTGCAGCTGCATATATCAGTGATTTAGAAAAGGCAACAAAGAAAATGGGAGACCCTGTGCAATCACAACGGTTTAATGTGAACGGAACTATTTTGCCGGGCTTGGTTACGGTTGAAAAAGCAAGTGGAAGCAGTTATGTACATGTGTACATTATGTTTGACAACGGCCGCCATAAACTTGCTGAAGCTGGAAATGCCTGTTTGTTTCAATTTGAAATGAGTTACCTGCTGGAAGACGAAATGAAGCAGCAACCTAAAAACGAAAAAGCACTGCAAAGCTTTACTATGAAAAAAGAAACGTTTGATTTTTATATGACCAAAGATTTTTCGCTTACTGCACCTGCTTTAAGTTTTGTTTATTACAGTTCTATTCCGTTTATGATGCTGCCTTCCAATCCGCTGGTTCAGATATCATTTGGCGGAATAAGCACTTCGCTGGGCGTAATGCCTAACCCTGCTTTTGCCGACATCTTGAAAAAAGAATTTAAGGAGTTTAAAGAACTGTATTCAAAAGCCACGGTTACCGAAATGACTATTGATGGATATAAAGCAGCATTGATGAAAGGGAAATATGAAAACAAGGAATACAAATCCTGTGACTGGCACTATCAATACCTGATTGAAGTATCGCCAAAACTAGTTCGTGTTTTAAAGTATAATCTGGTCTGCGAATACAGTGATATTCAGCAGCCGGTGATTGATGAAATAGTTAAAACATTTAGAGAAAATAAAAAATAATTATCATGAAAAATCTGCTTGCACTTCTTTTACTAATTCTTTCGGTAACCGTTGCCAATGCACAGGGCAACTGGTGTGAAGTATTTAAAAGCATACCCAACCTTGTTGACAATGATGTTGAAAAACTCAGGGGTAAATTACTTTTTTCAGATGAGATGTATGAAACCTATCAATGCCCTATAAAAGTTGAAGGCGCAGATTTTGTAGAAACAAAATTTTTTTCGGGTGGAGGCAGATTTTATAGTGTAACAGCCTATTACGCAACAGGTGTTCCAGATGCTGAAGGCGAGAAGATATATCAAAGACTGGTGACGGAGTTTAAAAAATGTTTCCCTAAGGCAAATCACATCGCTGAAGCGTATTATCATAATTGCAATGATGTATGGGGCTATGCAGATGAGGGTGCATATCATGCTTTTGTGGTTGGTACGCCAAAAAACAATGTTACAGATCCTAACCATAAGCAAAGAAGCTATGCAAGGATCAGTATTGAATATTAGTTAAAACAAAATCAGCGGGTTTAAAACAACACTCAAGCTTATGAAACACTATTTTATTATATCGCTTTTCAGTTTGTGCAGCTTAGCAGCCATTGCTCAAAGCAAAATTTCACTAAATAAAGATGAAAAGGTAAAGAAAGAGGGCGAACTCACCGGAATCATGAAAGGCAAAGAGTGGATAATTCAACCCAAATACGATAATATTTTTGTAAAACATAATCATAATTCTTTCATTTTGGCAAAGCGCGGTGCTATAAGTGACGTTTACTATAACACCTATTCTAAAAAGGAATTGCTTGCCGAAGGGCTTAATGATTCTCAGTTACAGTTATTCATCATTTTTTACTATGGCGATAATCAAGCTGTATTCAGCGGAGGTAAGTGGGGGTTTAAAAATTCATTCACATCGGTATATCCTGTTTATGATTCGCTTTTTCAAATCTGCACTATAAATAATCCTACTGATTGCGATGATGTGGTAGGTGTAAAACTAAATGGGCAAATAGGAGCTATCAGTCAAATAGGAAAAACATTTATTCCGCTCGGTGATTATATTTCAATTCAGTATGAATTTAATAATGTAGCTGTGGGTCAGCATAACTTTCTGGGTATTGCCACCCGCAAAAACGGTTCGCGCGATTTTTTTGCACCCTATATGAATGAATTTAATAAGGGCGGAAAGCTTGAAAATTTTGAACCAACCTACATTGCCGGAAAAGAGGGAGCCGAGTATTTTAAAAGCTTCTGGAAAGAACTGAAAGCTTTTCGCAATGCCGAAGGAGCATTGGGTTTAATAACCGGTAAAGGCAAATTATTTCTGCCCGCATCAGCTGAGCGCATTAATTTTCAGTCGGTAGAAATTACTTCAAATCCCGAAGGCGGATTGAAAACAAACAGCGATAATTTTTATTTGAAATTAATAAAGTCCGACACCGTGGTGATATCTACCCTGATCAAGGATATTTTTTTTACAGATAATACCGATATCTCTTTTCAGCCTGAAGGACTTGGCGAAGATTTTCATCAGGAAAAACTGACAATAAACTACGATTATAAAATACCCCTGACCGAAGATTTTCATTGCACGCTTTGTAAGCAGGGCATTGTTTACTGGGATGAAACGCATGTAGAAACCAAAGTAATACGTGAGGAAGAAACTGTAACCAAAACATCAAAAGTTGTATGGAGCGAACTGAATGAAAAAGGACAGTTTGGCACCATTACAACAAGCTATATCATTCCTGCCGAAGTTGAAAAAACAATAAAGAGCACACCACGTTCTGAGGTTTGCGGTAATTGTAAAGGGCATGTAAATTTCAATAAAAAATTCCTATGGGATGAGAGTAAACAAGCTTTTGCAGGCTACTATTCTTATAACACCCGCTGAGCGGCATCTACGATAAGTGACATTTGTAATGCCGCTTGGAACATAAAGGAAATTGTATTTCCGCTTTTAATTAACTTTGCTGCCCCTGCTGCTTAAAGCTCATTTATTAATGAAAAAAATTACCCCATACCTGTTTATTAGTTTAGTGCTGATTATCCTAACTGCTTTCTTTTTTATCACCGGTGAAAAAGAAATA
>CAMDBK010000099.1 GCA_945889235.1 Chitinophaga pinensis | reverse complement strand
TATCAAGAACTGATATAGATTAGGAAGCATGTCATGCATGACAAAATAGCTTTCCTGTCAGATAAATTTTTTGTTCTTAAGCAAGAACCTTTGCTTCCGGGTACCTGTCAATCCATGCTTTCAGGGACTCCAAACGGTTTATTGTGATGATGGTTTTATAGTCCAACTGCACTTTAATTCTTGTTTTAGGAGCTTTACTTATCTTTCTTTTCGGCTTGGTCATAATATACTTTTTAAATGATGTTGTAACATTAACAATAATCTTGCCTTAAAGTTCACAAGGGGTGTTAAATTTTGCTAACAGAGTGGTGTTTATTCGTTTAAATGCGGGAATTAGGGTATTAACGGCATTATAGAAAACTACTTTAACACAGATTCAATAGCTTCCAGCAAACCCTCCACATCTTTTTTATAAAGTCTGCCAATGTTTCCGATCCGGAAGCAATCAGCCTGCGTTAGTTTGCCGGGGTAAATAACAAAGCCTTTATCGTTGAGTGAATTATAGAATTCTTTGAAGTTAAAATCTGCTGAAGGATATAAGAAGGATGTAATAATATAGCCTTGTTTTTCAGGTTCAAGGTATTCTTTAAAACCAAGTTTTCGCATTCCCGAAATAAGGGTCTGGTAATTTTCTTTGTAGCGATTGGCACGTGCTTCCACACCACCTTCTGTTTCCAGTTCTTTTAATGCCTGGTGAAAAGCTGCAAGGCTTTGTGTGGGTGGAGTAAAACGGAATTGTCCATCATTTTCCAACGCTTCCCATTGGGCGAAAATATCCAGCACAAGGCTTCTTGCCTGTCCTTTGCATTGCAGGAGTTTCTCACGTTTCGCAATGATGAAGGAGAACCCCGGAACGCCTTCAATACATTTGTTGGAAGAAGAAACCAGAAAATCAATATTGAATTCGGCAATGTATACCGGAACTGCACCAAAACTGCTCATGGCATCAACGATGTAAGTCTTGTTATAGTTCCCAGCAAGCGCCCCAAATTCTTTAATCGGGTTAAAAATTCCGGTAGTAGTTTCACTGTGAACAATGGCGAGATGAGTTATGCTGTTATCGCTTTTCAGTGCAGCTTCTGTTTTCTCAATAGTTGGAATTTCATTTTCTGCAAAAACTAATGAAGTATATTTTATTCCATGAACGCTGCAAATATTTGCCATGCGATGACCGTAAGCGCCATTGATGACAATCAGCAAATGTCCATTCCGCGGAACAGAAGAAGAAATAGTTGCTTCGATTCCAAACGTTCCTGAGCCTTGTATAATAACTGTTTCGTATCCTTTTTCTTTTGAAACTCCACCGAGTTGCAACAGATTTTCGCGCACTTCTTTAACGATGTTTACAAATTTCGTATCGCGCGAACCGTAATCATGAAGCATTGCTTCTTTAACGGTTTTGCTGGTGGTAAGAGGGCCGGGGGTAAAGAGGAGTTTATCCATTTTATTTGTTTCGTCATGCTGAACTTGTTTCAGCATCTTGATTTGTGAGACCCTGAAACAAGTTAGGGTGACGGGTTATTTCAAAATCTTCGCAATCTTTTCAGCCAGCACCAACGAAATGCGTTGGTTACTTTCAAATGTCCAGCCGGCAATATGGGGCGAGAAAATTACTTTATCACTTTCGCGCAGGTATTTTAAAGCTTCGGGTATTTTTCTTGATTCCAGTTTTTCAAGTGACGAACTTTCATATTCAAGAACATCTAACGCAGCGCCCAGAATTTTTCCTGATTTCAGATGTTTCACCAGGTCTTCCGTGTTCACCACTTTTCCTCGCGAAGTGTTGATGAGATAAAACGGATTATGAAAACGGCCGATGAATTCATCGTTCACCAGATATTCGGTTTCTTTTGTAAGTGGCACATGCAAACTCACTACTTCCGCCTCCTGAAAAATGGCGTCCATATTTGCTTCAATAATAAAATCATCACCAAAATTTTTCTTGTATTTATCATACGCAAACGCCATTACGCTGAAGCTTTGCAGTCTACGGGCAAAAGCGGTTCCCATATTTCCGTAGCCGATAATTCCCACAGTTTTAAACATCAGTTCTGTTCCGCGATTCTCTTCGCGAAGCCATTTTCCTTTTCTTACTTCTCTGTCGGCTTTGTTCAGATTGTTCATCAGCGACAACAGCATTCCCAAAGCATGTTCACCCACGGCATCACGGTTTCCTTCGGGGGCATTAATGCATTTTATTTTTTTCTTGGTTGCATAGTCCGCATCAATGTTTTCCATGCCAGCACCTGCACGCGCAATGAATTTCAACTTTGTTGCTTTGTCAATAAGTTGAGCATCAATTTTTATGCGACTGCGGATAACAATTCCGTCATAATCACCAATCTTTTTTTCTATTTCTTCTTTGCTGCTTTTATCATCTAACTCACAATGGCAGCCAAATTTTTTCAGTTCATCTTTTAAAGCGGGATGAACACTATCAAGGAATAAAATATTTTTATTCAGCACAACCATTTAGGTTTCGGAGCAGATTGGTTTTGAGCGGGTAAAAGTAAATTTTTATTCATTTAAAACGAATCGGAATAGTTGATACTTTTGCCACTGCAATAACAAAACAAAAAATGGAGTATAGAATAGAAAAAGATACAATGGGCGAGGTGAAAGTACCTGCCGATAAATACTGGGGCGCACAAACCGAACGTTCACGCAACAATTTTAAAATTGGTCCGGAAGCAAGCATGCCCCGCGAAATTATTTACGCATTTGCCTACCTGAAAAAGGCTGCAGCAATGGCTAACACCGAGTTGGGAATTTTGGCAGCAGATAAAAAAGACCTGATTGCAAACGTGTGTGACGAAATTCTTGCAGGAAAATTAGACACTGAATTTCCATTGGTAATCTGGCAAACCGGAAGCGGAACACAAAGCAACATGAACCTGAATGAAGTGATTGCTTACCGCGCTCATGTTCTCAGCGGAGGAAAATTAACTGACGAGAAAAAAGTTTTGCATCCGAATGACGATGTAAATAAATCACAATCGAGTAACGATACATTTCCGACTGCTATGCACATTGCTGCTTACAAGCAGGTGGTGGAAATTACTATTCCCGGAATGAAAAGACTGCGCGATACACTTGCAGCAAAATCAAAAGCATTTAAAGACATTGTAAAAGTTGGTCGCACCCATTTTATGGATGCAACACCGCTCACGCTCGGACAGGAAATTTCAGGTTATGTGCAACAGATTGATAACAGTATCCGTGCGTTGAACAATGCGTTGGAGATGGTGAAAGAACTTGCATTGGGCGGAACAGCGGTAGGAACAGGATTGAATGCACCGAAAGGTTATGATGTGTTGGTTGCCAAAAAAATTGCTGAACTTACAGGACTACCGTTTGTAACTGCACCTAATAAATTTGAAGCTTTGGCAGCACATGATGCAATGGTTGAACTCTCAGGTGCGCTGAAACGTTCTGCAGTTTCGCTAATGAAAATTGCAAACGATGTTAGAATTCTCAGCTCAGGCCCGCGCTCAGGAATTGGTGAATTGATTATTCCCGATAACGAACCCGGTTCTTCCATTATGCCCGGAAAAGTAAACCCTACGCAACCCGAAGCATTGACAATGGTTTGCGCTCAGGTGATTGGAAACGATGTGGCGGTTACAATTGGCGGAGCAACCGGACATTTTGAACTCAATGTTTTCAAACCCGTAATTGCAGCCAATGTTTTACAATCAGCTCGATTGATTGGTGATGCCTGTGTTTCATTCAATGATAAATGTGCAATTGGAATTGAACCAAATCTGGAATTGATAAAAGAACATCTGGAAAAAAGTCTGATGCTGGTAACAGCGCTCAATCCGCATATCGGTTATGAGAACGCAGCAAAAATTGCGAAGAAAGCGCACAAGGAAAATAAAACGCTTCGCCAGGTTGCAATTGAGTTGGGCTTGGTTACCAACGAGCAGTTTGATGAGTGGGTTGACCCGAAGAAGATGGTGTGAAGATATTTACCCTTCCAGCGCTGCCGCACCGCCACCGATCTCCAATATCTCATTGGTGATAGCTGCCTGACGCGCTTTGTTGTAGCTCAGTTTAAGCGCTTTCAACAATTCTTTGGCGTTGTCGGTTGCCTTGTGCATCGAGGTCATACGCGCACCGTGTTCAGATGCATTTGAATCAAGCACTGCTTTGTAGAGTTGTATTTTCAGCGATTTAGGAATAAGGGCTTCTACAATTTCTTCTTTGTTCGGCTCGAAAATGTAATCCACATTTTTCGCTTTTACATTTCCGGCAGGCGTTTCTGATTTAACAGGAAGGTATTGCTCTGAAGTAACGATCTGCACCGCAGCGTTTTTAAACTGGCTGTAAACCAATTCCACACGGTCGTATTTACCGGCAGCAAAGTCAGCCATTATTTTTTCAGCAATTGGTGCAACGGTATCAAACTTTAAATTGTCATACACTTCGTTGTGCGAAGAAGCAAGTGTGTAAGTTTTCTTGAAATAATCGGTCGCCTTTTTTCCGATGGTAAGAATGTGAATTCCTCCGGCAGCTTTCTGGCTTGGATATTTTTCGTTGATAAGGTTATTGGTCAGCTTAATAGCATTGCTGTTAAAAGCTCCGCACAATCCGCGGTTTGAGTTAATCACCACAAATAATACATTCTTTATTTCTCTCTCTTTTGAAAAACCACCGCCTGAAGAACTGTCAAGTGATGCACTCAGGTTTTGTAAAATCTCTTTCAGCTTGGAAGCATAAGGTCTCATACGCTGGATGGCATCCTGCGCCCTGCGCAATTTAGATGCACTCACCATTTTCATCGCGCTGGTGATCTGCTGCGTTGAACTTACCGAGGTAATCCTGTTCCTGACTTCCTTAAGATTCGCCATCCTTAATTACTATTTGTATTTTCCTGTAAGGTCAGCAGCAACCTTTTCAATTGTATTTGTGATCTCGTCAGTCAGTTTACCTGCTTTCAAATCGTTGAGCACGTTTTTGTGCTGCGCTTCCATCAGGTTCAGGAAATCTTTTTCAAAATCTCTCACTTTATTCACGGGAACATTTCTCAACAATCCTTTTGTTCCGATGTATAGAATAGCAACCTGTTGCTCAACGCGAAGCGGTGAAAACTGTCCTTGTTTCAGGATTTCCACGTTACGTGAGCCTTTGTCAAGAACCGATTTTGTAGCGGCATCCAGATCAGACCCGAATTTTGAGAAGGCTTCCAGCTCACGATATTGAGCCTGGTCGAGCTTCAACGTTCCGGCAACTTTTTTCATTGATTTGATCTGAGCGTTACCACCCACACGCGATACCGAAATACCTACGTTGATAGCAGGACGAACACCGGCATTGAACAGGTTCGACTCCAAGAATATCTGTCCGTCAGTAATAGAAATTACGTTGGTAGGGATATACGCAGATACGTCACCCGCCTGTGTTTCAATAATAGGCAATGCGGTTAAGGAGCCACCGCCCTTTACCAGTCCGCGAATTGATTCAGGAAGGTCGTTCATGTTTTTTGCGATCTCGTCAGAGCCGTTAACCTTAGCGGCACGCTCCAGCAAGCGGCTGTGCAAATAGAATACGTCACCCGGATAAGCCTCACGCCCCGGTGGTCTGCGCAACAGAAGCGACACCTCACGGTAAGCCACCGCCTGTTTTGATAAATCGTCATAAACGATCAGCGCTGGTTTTCCGGTATCACGGAAAAACTCACCGATAGCAGCTCCAGCAAACGGTGCATAGAACTGAAGCGGTGCAGGGTCAGATGCAGTTGCTGAAACAATCACCGTGTAAGGCATTGCTCCGTTTTCTTCCAACACTTTCGCAATATTCGCAACGGTAGAACCTTTTTGTCCGATTGCAACATAGATGCAAAAAACAGGCTCACCTTTTTCGTAAAATTCTTTTTGGTTGATGATGGTGTCAATCGCCACAGCAGTTTTACCTGTCTGGCGGTCACCGATGATAAGCTCACGTTGTCCGCGCCCGATAGGGATCATCGCGTCAATCGCTTTGATACCTGTTTGCAGCGGCTCGTTAACAGGTTGACGGAAGATTACTCCGGGAGCTTTACGCTCCAAAGGCATTTCATACGTTGTGCCTTTGATTGGTCCTTTACCATCAATAGGAAGACCAAGAGTATCAACCACGCGTCCCAACATCCCTTCTCCAACATTGATAGAAGCAATTTTGCCGGTGCGTTTTGCAACAGACCCCTCACGGATACCTGCTGAAGAACCGAGCAATACTGCTCCAACGTTATCTTCTTCTAAGTTAAGAACGATCGCGCGCAATCCGTTCTCAAACTCGATCAACTCACCCGACTGCACGTTTGAAAGTCCGTAGATACGGGCAATACCGTCACCTACCTGTAATACGCTTCCTACTTCCTGTAATTCGGTTTCGTTTTTGAACCCGGCAAGTTGCTGCCTAAGTATTCCCGAAATCTCTGCTGGTTTAATTTCTGCCATTTTTCTTTGTGTTTAATCGTTTTATTTTCCGTCATGCTGAACTTGTTTCAGCATCTGTATAATGAGACCCTGAAACAAGTTCAGGGTGACGTTATTTTAAAAATCTTTTACGTATAGGTTCTTACTGAAATCTCTCTTTAATAAATTGATCTGACTTGAAATGCTGTTATCAATCTGGTTGTCGTCAACACGCAGAATAAAACCACCGATAAGCTCAGGTTTAATTTTCTCAACCAGTTCTACAGTTAAGCCTGTTTGTCCTTTAACTATTTCAAGTATTTTCTTTTTCGCTTCTTCCGAAAGTGGAACAGGTGTGCTTACTTCGGCAATCTTAATTCCTTTGTCTCCTTTATATTGTGCAACAAATGCTTCCGATATCTCATGAATATATTTTTCACGTTTTTTGTTGGTAAGCAGTGCCAAAAAGCTAAGGCTGATATCGCTGATCTTTCCTGAAAAGATCTCTTTCAGGATTGCTAATTTCTTGTCGGTGCTGATAACAGGGCTTTTCAGCAATACGCTGAAATCTCTGCTTTCGTTAATTGCTTTAAGAACAAGCTCCATATCAGCAAAAACAGCATCAAGCGACTTTTGCTCGCGTGCAAGGTCAATCAGTGATTTTGCGTATCGGTGGGCTATTCTTGGCTCTGCCATCTTCTTAGTTCAGTTTGGTATCTTTCAATAAAGTCTGAACAAGTTCTTTCTGTTTGTTGGGGTCAGCAAGTTCTTGCTTCAATACTTTTTCAGCAATCTCAATGCTCAACGTAGCCACATAATTTTTCAGTTCGGTGATAGCAGCCATTTTCTCGTTGCTGATATTTTCACGTGCAGAAACAAGAATTTTGTCAGCCGCTTCAGTCGCTTTTGTTTTTGCTTCGCTGATGATCATCTCTTTTGCTTCACGCGCTTCTTTCAACAAAATATCTCTTTCGTTCCGGGCATCCTGCAACAATTTTTCGTTGCCTGCTTTAAGGGCAAGCATTTCTTCTTTCGCTTTCTGTGCGGTGTTCAGCGCATCAGAAATTGTGTTTTCTCTTTCAGTCAGTGAGTTCAGGATTGGCCCCCAGGCGAATTTCTTCAGCAGGAAGACGATGATCGAGAATGATATGATCATCCAGAAAACTAATCCAAACGCGGGTTTTACTAATTCCATTGTGTTTAATTTCTAATGTTTAATGTTTAAAAAACAGCAATCAACCAACCGTTGATTGCTGTTTCCTTTTCTTACTTAAGCACTACCAGCAGACCGATAACCATGGCAAAAAATGCTGCTCCTTCTACAAGGGCTGCTGCCAGGATCATGTTGGCGCGGATGTCGTTTAAGGCTTCTGGCTGACGCGCAATTGACTCCAATGCGCTTCCTCCGATACGACCGATACCTACACCTGCTCCGAGTGCTGCAAAGCCTGCTCCAAGTGCTGCGATACCATAACCGATACCAAGGTTTTGTGCTTCTAATAAAACTGTTGTTAACATGATTTGATTGGTATTTAAGGATTAAACAAAAAAATTCTTAGTGATGTTCTTCGGCATGATGGTGTTCTTCTAAGGCCGAGCCGAAATAAATAGCCGAAAGAAGGGTGAATACATACGCCTGCAGAAATGCAACAAGCAATTCAAGGCAGGTCATAAAAACTACAAATGCTACGGAAACAATTGACACTCCAAAACCGGCTGCAGGGCTCTTTTCAGCGAAAATAAAAATGAGACAGAAAAAAGCTAATGCAATGATGTGTCCCGCAGTGATATTTGCGAAAAGTCGTATCATTAATACAAAAGGACGAAGGAACACCCCAAGAATTTCTATTGGTGTAAGCAGAACTAACACCCAAGGTGGAACGCCCGGCATGGCTATAATATGTCTCCAGTAATCTTTGGTTCCGTTGACTGTTGTAATCAGAAAAGTGATGAAGGCTAATGAAAAAGTGATGGCGATGTTTCCTGTAAGGTTAACGCCTCCCGGGAAAATTGGAACTAAGCCCAAAAGATTATTCAATAATATAAAGAAGAAAACAGTAAGCAGAAAAGGCATGAACTTTTTGTATTTCTTTTCACCAATGCTCGCCTTTGCTACATCATCACGAATGAAAATAATAAGGGGCTCCATTAAACTCTGCATTCCTTTAGGTGCTGTGTTTGGGTTGCGCGAGTATGCTCTTGCAATTGAAATAAATACCCAAAGCATAAACGCCATGCTTATCAGCATTGCCGTTACATTTTTGGTGATTGAAAAGTCATAAATGGTGGCGGTGATTTCATCATTAATAGTTGCGTGATCAGAGTGAACTGCATCCATTTCATCAACGGCTACTATCAGGTTTTTCTCATTAAGCTTGTATCCATTGTAAGTTTTGTGCCCATGTTCAAAGTGAGAGGATGAAAATATGTCGAGTCCTCTTGATGAATAAACAATAACCGGAAGAGGAATTGAATAGTGTCCGAATAAATGCCAGTCGTGAGCGTCTGCAATGTGCTCCATAATAAGTTTGCCGGCATTGAAAGTTTCGGATCCGTTATGCCCATTGGTTGTATCTGTATGTTGTTCGGCAATAGCGTGTGTTGTATCTACGTGAACAGCAACCGTATCATGTTGTTCGGTTTTTACCTCTTCTTTATGTTTTTCCTGTTTGTGCTTTTTTGCGAAAGCGGGAAAATGAGAAGAAAACAACAGAAGAGAAAAAATAAGAATTCCTGATAAAAAACC
>CAMDBK010000098.1 GCA_945889235.1 Chitinophaga pinensis | reverse complement strand
TGTGCTGTTTGGTACCGAAGGCGTAGGAATTGTTCAGGCGCTTAGTTTCTTCTTAGTGTTTGAAGGACTTATCATCGCTTTTTATTTTACCATCGACCCGAAGAAGAAAAAATCAGCAACGCGTGAGTGGGTTGATGCTATTGTGTTTGCAGTGGTTGCGGCAACATTCATCCGCATGTTCACCATTGAGGCGTACACCATTCCAACTTCATCCATGGAAAAATCATTGCTCATTGGCGATTTTCTTTTTGTGAGTAAACTAAGCTACGGCCCGCGTATTCCCAATACTCCGCTTTCCTTTCCCTTTGCGCATCATACCATGCCGCTTACTAAAAATACCAAGTCGTATCTTGATTGGATTAAATGGGATTACAGACGTTTGCCTGGCTTTGGAAAAATAAAAAACAACGATGTGGTGGTTTTCAATTATCCCATGGAAGATTTCCGTCCCGTTGATAAACGCGAGAACTATATCAAACGCTGCATAGCTATTCCCGGTGATACATTACTGATTGTTGACAAGCAGGTTTACCTCAACAGCAAAGCGAATTTCAATCCTCCTAAAATGCAGTTTGCTTACAATGTAAAAACCGATGGTACAGGCTTTAATCCTAAAGTGTTGAAAAAGCTCGATATCACCGAAGGCTCGCCTGTAACCAATCTTGGCGACTGGAGTTTGCGCATGACCAAAGATGTAGCAGAAAAAGTAAAAGGATTTGATAACGTAATCAATGTGGAAGAAGCCAACATGAAAAAAGATGTTTTTGCAGATTACATTTTCCCGCACACTCCGGCTTACCCCTGGAACGTAGATAATTTTGGTCCGCTTGTAATTCCTAAAAAAGGAGCAACCATTGAACTCAGCGCAAAAAACCTCCCTATCTATGAGCGCATCATTACCGTTTATGAAGGCAACACATTGGATACCTCTACCGGAAAAATTTTAATCAACGGAGTGGAAACAACTAACTACACCTTTAAAATGGACTATTATTTTATGATGGGTGATAACCGCCACAACTCAGCCGACAGCCGCTTCTGGGGCTTTGTTCCCGAAGACCATATTGTAGGCAAAGCAGTCTTCATCTGGCTCTCGCTTGATAAAAACGAAAGCTTCCTGAAAAAAATCCGTTGGAACAGGTTGTTTTCATTCATTAACTGATTTTAAGCATTTAATTTTTCTCTTTTCATAAATAGTGCTACTTTTGGTTTTTCAAAACAAAACCTAAAACCTAACACTATGAAAAAAATTTACCCCTTTATCCGTGCCGGTGCTCTAGCGGTATGTTTTTTATTTTCATCAGCTTCCTTTGCTCAAAGTTATCTGGGCTATTCACAAAGCAATTTCAGCGGAATAAACGGAGTAATTCTTAACCCTGCCGAAGTGGTGGATAACCGCATGCAGGTAGATATTAATTTGTTCAGTGGCGATAATCTCTTTTCAAATAATTACATCAAAGCCAACCGCAAATACATTTTCAGTCCCAAGAGCATTCCCACATTCGATTCCACTTACTCCTTCCAGGATTTCAGGATAAGTGAACTTTTGACACGTACAAATTCAACCACCAAAAATGTTATTCTGCGGTCTGATATTTTAGGTCCATCCTTCATGTTTGCTATCGACCGCAAAAACGCGATTGCCGTTACCTCGCGCGTTAGAACAATTTTAAACGTAGATAATTTTGCCAAAGAATTTGTTGACCTTGGTCTGGCAGAATTCAAAGACAATGCCTTATACAATCAGGAATTTAAAATGAATGCATCCCGCATAAGCGCAATGTCGTGGGGTGAAATTGGCATAACCTATGGCCGCGTTATTATAAACAAAGATGTCCACTTTCTAAAAGCAGGATTAACCGCTAAATACCTCATGGGCTTTGCATCCGGCTATTTTTACAACGATAATATAGCAGTTAAGTTTTTTGCAAGCGATAGTTTATCATTAAATGAACCAAATGTAACAGCAAACAACGGATCAATACATGCGGGCGTCAGCAATAATATTCCGCTTACCGGAGGAAAATTTAGTGAATACATAAGTGGAAGTGGTGTTGGCTTTGATATAGGAGCAGTGTATGAATATCGCCCCGATTTTGCTGATTACAACAGCGGCAGCAGCGATATGAGTAAAGAGCCTCGCAATAAAAATAAATATAAATTAAAAGTTGGTTTCTCTGCCCTTGATCTCGGAAGCATTAAGTTCAAGAAAAACCCTGAGATATATGACTTCTCAATCAACTGGCAGAATCAGAATATCAATGATCTGAATATGAGTTCTGATGGAGGATGGATTGACAGTCTTGGCGGAACACGCCTTGGCGACAATAAATCAACTTATAATATGAGGCTGCCCACATCCTATATGTTTACCATGGATTACCGCCCCTTTAAAAAGGTTGGTTTCTATGCAAACTTTACCGCCTTTATGGCAACCCGCAATTACGGACACGATGCAAAAGTCCGCGATATTTCGCGCTACACCATTACTCCCCGATTCGAAATCAGCTGGTTTAGCATCGGAATACCGCTTTCTTATTACAGTATGCAGTATTTAAATGCAGGTGCATTTATTCAGCTGGGCCCAATATTCATAGGCTCTACAGATATTCTTAACCTCGCCTTCAGCAAAAACATCAGAGGCATAAACCTTTACGGTGGCTTGAAAATACCTATTGCTTATGGTGACGGAAGCAAAAGAAAATCAGACATTGATAATGACGGTGTATTGGACAAAGTGGATAAATGTATTGATGTTGCAGGTCCCGTTGATAACAATGGCTGTCCTTATGGCGACAAAGATCTGGATGGCGTGCTAGACAATGTGGATGCCTGCATAGACGTTGCCGGTCCTGTTGAAAATCAAGGTTGCCCTTACGGTGACAAAGATAGTGACGGTGTTCTTGACAATGTCGATAAATGCATTGACGTTGCCGGTCCTGCTGACAATCAGGGCTGCCCGTATGGCGACCTTGACGCTGATGGAGTTTTGGATAACGTTGATAAATGTATTGATGTTGCCGGCCCTGTCGAAAACAACGGCTGCCCTTACGGTGATAAAGACAGTGATGGTGTATTGGATAAAGACGATGACTGTATTGATGCTCCGGGTCCTGTAGAAAACAAAGGCTGCCCGTATCTTGATACAGATGGCGATACCGTTCTTGACAAAGATGATGACTGCCCTAAAACTCCGGGCGACCCTGAAAACCGCGGCTGTCCTGTTCTCAAAAAAGAAGAGGCTGCAATTATCAAACGCGCGTTTGACAACCTGGAGTTCGACAGCGGAAAAGATATTATCCGCGCAACTTCATTACCATCACTTACTGAGTTGGCCGATCTGTTGATTAAAAACACCAAGTGGGGATTGAAACTCGCAGGTCACACCGATAATTCAAGTGACGATGCCAAGAATATGATTCTCTCTAATCAACGTGCCAGCGCTGTGAAAAAATACCTGACCGACAGAGGTGCAAACGGTGATAAGATTGTAGTGGAATACTTTGGCGAAACCCGCCCGATTGCTCCTAACGAAACACCTGAAGGTCGTCAGAAAAACCGCAGAGTGGAGATGACGATTATATTTGAGTAAATAAATTCAGCGTAAAAGAAAAGCCCCTCGCCTTAAGCGAGGGGCTTTTCTTTTTATAACTGTTCACTGTCACTTTGAGCGTAGTCGAGAAGTTATAACTATTGCTTCTCGACTACGCTCGAAGTGACAGCATTTAAATTCTATTGCTTCACTAATTTCTTAGTAAATGTTTTCCCGTTTCCGGTAACTCTCAGAAAATAATTCCCGGCAGGAATATCTTTCCTTGTATTGAAAGATGAAATGTTGCGGTTAATAGTTCCGCTCTGTAAAATCTTTCCGTTGATATCCATTAGCTCATACGTGTAGTTGTTTTTATTTCCATCAGGTAAAGAAAGATTAAAACTTTCACGAAATGGATTTGGAAATACAACTGCATTCAGTTCCTCCTGTTCATCATTGATGCCTGAACTTAGCGCAGCCGAAACATCAAAAACATAAAAACAGTTTTGCATATCCGAAGCAAGTACTTTCCCGGAAGGCAGTAAAGGATAAACACCCCAGTTGCCGCGGTAGTTGTTAGTGTCAGGCAAAACACATGTATCGTAAAAACCGCTGATAAAACTATTGTATGGGTCAGTAGTATTAAAAATATACAGCCCGTCTTGATAATAGCTTGCATATAAAAAATCATCGCGGAAAACAACATTATGTGGAATGGAATACGCCTCACTCACGCCTGTTCCAATCGTGTCAATCAAACTAATATCGCTGAGGTCCGAAACATCAAACAGTTTTATATCCATGCCATGCGTTTCATCTGCCTGCGCGTATACAATACCGTCTTTATGCAGCCAGCCTGCATGGTTATAACCCTGCTGAACATACTGTGTAACCGAGCCAAGCAGCACAGGATTACCGATGTCAGTAAAATCCATAATAAATAACCCGCGCTGACCTGCATGGCAATAAACGGTATCATTTTTCGCAAAACAATCATGCACATATTGAATGGTGCTCCAGATGGGAAGCGTTGTGCAATTCAGCAACAGCGCAGGTTGCGCAGGATTTGAAATGTCATAAATATTCATTTCATTGGAGCCGCCATTGGCGTAAAATCGTGCCGTTGGAGCATCAACGGTAATGGTGTGTGCTCTGGAAAAAAGTGAATCAGAATCATAAACAATAGGAGCGGAGTCAGGGAGAAAACTTACGTCAGCAATCTGGAAACGTGCGCCTGCCTGGTCACCCACCATGTATAAATAACCATTAAAAAAATCATAATCACGGTTTACAACCGATGAGCCTTGCGAAGCAGCAGGAATAGTAAGTACAGGATGAATATTCTGCGCATCAGTAACATCAAAAATATGTGCACCAAGTGTTGAACCGATAACACCATATTCTTTTCCATTCTGCACAAAGCCAAAAATTTCATTGTAAATACTTTGGTGAGAAGTAAGGTCTTGAAGTGAAGTATCTTCCCAATGATAGAGCAGGTGAATGTTCAGGCTGTCCTGAGCAGAAGAGGCAAAAGGCAAGAGGCAAGAGGCAAGAAGCAAGCGCAAAGAGAAATTGTTCATCGAAAATATTTTTTTGACAAAGTTATGTTTTAGATTTCATCAAAATCATTTTGCTATGTTTGGGCAGCTAAAACAAAACATGCTTTGACCTTCGAGCAAATTATTAAAGACCTTAAAGCTGGTATTTACAAACCCGTTTATTTCCTCATGGGCGAGGAACCGTTTTACATTGATGTTATTGCCGATTACATTGCCGACCATGTTCTTGACGAAACACAGAAAGAATTTAATCAAAGCATTATTTATGGTTCCGATGTGGATGCGCTTAGTCTTATCAGCGCAGCCAAACGCTTCCCCATGATGGGCGATTACCAGGTGGTGATTGTTAAAGAAGCACAGAACATCAAAAACCTGATACCTAAAAAGCAGGATGATGCCGACCCTTTTCTTGCGTATGTTGAAAAGCCGCAGAAATCAACGCTGCTTGTAATCTGCTATAAATATAAGAAGCTTGACAAACGCAAAGCACTTGCAAAAACCATTGACAAGACAGGTGTTTTATTTGAATCGGAAAAACTGAAGGATTATAAAGTTGCCGAATGGATTACAAGTTATGTAAAGCGCAAAGGGTATTTAATTGATGCAAAAAATGCAAACCTGCTTGCTGAATATCTTGGTAACGATTTAGGAAAGATTGTGAACGAAACAGCAAAGGTTTTTATCAGTTTGCCTAAAGGCGCTGAATTTACTTCGGATATTATTGAGCGCAACATCGGTATCAGTAAAGATTACAATATTTTTGAGTTGCAGAATGTATTCGGACAAAAAGATATTTTAAAAACCACGCGCATTGTCAATTATTTTGCGCAGAACCAAAATGAACATCCGCTGCCTTTGATTATGGCTTCGCTTTATGGCTATTTTTCAAAGCTTATTAAATATCATTATTTGAAATCAACTGTTTCTTCAGACAAAATTCCGGGTGAGTTGGGCGTAAATCCATATTTCATTAAAGACTATGAAACCGCAGCACGCAATTACAGTGAGCGCAAGGTGCGCCAGATTATTTCGTGGTTGCGCGAGATGGATGTAAAATCAAAAGGCGTTGATAACACCAGCGTTGAACACGGTGATTTGCTGAAAGAGTTTTTCTTCAAAGCAATGCATTAAATAAAAAAAGGCTGCTCCGTTTCCGCAGCAGCCTTTTCTGTAAATCCCTTTGTGTTATTTTTTGTTGTTTTCCTGTTGTTGTACGGGTTGAACAACTTGTACATCTTTATAACGCTGCACACCTTCAACCCAATCGCCTTCATATTTATTCTGGCTCATAGCATCACCGGGTGTTTCCCAAATGTAGTGACCGCGTCCCTGCATTTTATTTTCTTCCCAGGTGCCGATAAAACGGTCGCCATTTTTAAAGGTCATGCTTCCGCGGCCTTCCATATCATTATCAAAAAAAGCACCTTTGTAAACGTCCCCGTTTTTCCAGGTATAAGTACCCTGGCCTTCCATTTTGCCCTTTATCCAAACACCATTATACATATCACCGTTTTTAAAGATAAACTTTCCGCTTCCGTCATAGCAGTTGCCTTCTATGCATTGCGCATTGGCAAACAGAGCAATTAATATAAATGCTGAAAAGAGGATGATTGATTTTTTCATAAGATTAAGAATGTTGTTTGAAACAGGGTTGATACGTGAGCAAAAATAAGAAGGTTTACCGTTCGGCAAGAATTATTTTTACTTAGCGGTTAAAATGTGCTTCGTATTTGGCGCTGTTTTGTTTCAAATCGCTTACTGTAAACTCAAAATAGTGCCTGCCTTTGCTAAGGGCTTTATCAAAAGTATAGGTCAGCAAAATGTTCTTGGCATCGTATTCCATCAGTATCCAGTTTCCGTCAATACTACCGCGGTAAAAACCAATACCCGAAAGGTTATCCGTTATTTTTACTTTAATGGTTTTGGCAGCGCTTAAATCTCCGTCACGGGTAATGTTTACAGGTGTTATTTTAGGTCTGGTAGTGTCGGCCATTACGGCAAAATCACCAAAATTTTTGGTTTTAGTAGTAACAGAATCATTAATAAGTTTTCCTCCTTCCGAAACAGGATTTCCATTGCTGTTGAAGGAAACAATTAGCAGTTTATCTTTTACTTTTTCTGGAATGGAATCGGGTTTTATGGAAAGCGCGTACTCGCGCTGCAAGGGCTCGGTGTTTTTATAAATGCTGTGTATAGCAGAATACGTTTGCTTTGTTTTTGGTTTGGTTGCATAAGCGAAATCAATGTCGCGGTAAAGACAGAAGTTGGGCATCTGTAGTTTAATTCCGGCAGCTGAAAAAACAGTTACAGAATCATAGTAAAAGGTTTTTACGGAAAGGCTGTCTTTCTTTTGCGGTGCTGAAAGTTTTGCGCCCTCTACCTTAAATTCAAGCGAAGATGTATTGCCTGCAACATCTTTAACACTATACCTGAAGGTGTATTTTTTACCTTCTTCAATAACGGTTATTCCTGCGCTTATTTTTGTTTCATAAATCTTCAGTTGATTGCCCGGCTCCACAAAACTTTTCTGAAAGATGTTGCCCCTAAGTTTTTTTTCTTCGTAATCAATGTGACTGTTTACAAAGCGTGAGAGGTAAAAAGGCATTTCATCAATCTTGTGAAAGTAGATGCGGGCGCTGTCTTTCAATAGTTCAATGGAATAAGCTCCGTTGTGGTTATCTGCACCATCCAGTTGGTCATAAACTTCCAATCCAAAACCTGTAATTCCTGAAACAACAAAAGGTTTTCCGCCATTTACAATGTACTTGCCATCTGCTTTTGTAACCGAATATATTTTTCTGTTGCGCCAACCGTGTCGTGGGTTCTCATCAAAATCATATACCGCCAATGAGGTAATTGCCGGGGGTATTTTATCCTTCACCTCAAACCCAAATAATAAAGGGTTGTAAGTACTTTCGGTTTTGGTATCTCGCAGTTCAAAATGCAGGTGCGGACCACCTGAACTGCCTGTGTTTCCTGTAAAAGCAATAACATCACCTTTTTTGAAGCGGAACAAATTGCTGTCGGGTATAAGCTCAATTTCAAAGCTTTCTTTCTTGTATTGCTCAGCCGTAATATATTTTTTCAGTGTATCGGAATACGCGCTGAGATGACCATAAACAGTGGTGTATCCGTTGGCATGGGTAAGATAAAGTGCATTGCCGTAACCGCCTGCTGCAATTTTTATGCGTGATACACAACCATCAGCAGGAGCGTACACAGGTTTGCCTTCAACGCCTTGCGTTTTTATGTCTATGCCTGAGTGAAAATGATTGGTGCGTATTTCACCAAAGTTGCCTGATAGAAAAAGAGGAATATCAAGCGGGGAGCAGAAGTAGTCTTTGGGGTGTTGGGCAGTAGAATAAAATGAAAGAAGGAGGAAAGCGACTGTCACCCTGAGCGTAGTCGAAGGGCAATAATTAAGCGGTTCGACTACGCTCACCGTGACACGATGACAAATAGCGCGCAACAAAATCCTAATTGTAAACTTCAAAATTGAAGATGCTTCACCGTAAGCCCGTTATTGATCAATTCGTTCAGTGAATCAATTCCTATTTTAATGTGTTTGTCAACAAACTTCTGTGTTACTTTTTTATCACTCTTATCGGTTTTTACTCCCGATGAAATCATGGGCTGGTCGCTGACGAGCAGCAATGCTCCGCATGAAATTTCATTTGTAAAACCAACTGTGAAAAGCGTGGCGGTTTCCATATCAATTCCCATTGCGCGGATCTTTCGCAGGTATTTTTTAAACTCGTTATCGTGTTCCCACACCCTGCGGTTGGTGGTGAAAACAGTTCCGGTCCAGTAATCCATTCCGTTCAAACGTATGGAAGTTGAAACCGCTTTTTGCAAATTAAATGCAGGAAGTGCGGGCACTTCAGCCGGCATGTAATCGTTGGAAGTTCCTTCGCCTCTAATTGCTGCGATTGGCAAAATCAAATCGCCTAACTGATTTTTCTTTTTCAGTCCGCCACATTTGCCCAGAAACAAAACAGCTTTAGGTTCTATCGCGCTCAATAAATCCATTACTGTAGCTGCGTTGGCGCTACCCATGCCAAAATTGATAATAGTAATTCTTCCGCTGGTGGCGTTGGGCATTGGTTTATCCTGCCCGTTTATTTTTACCT
>CAMDBK010000097.1 GCA_945889235.1 Chitinophaga pinensis | reverse complement strand
CCTTACCAAGGAAGTGCTCTACCCCTGAGCTACAACGGCTTTTGGGGTATTTTTAATCGGGGATGGTATTGCCTGAGGCGATACCATCCCCTTTTGAGCGAAGATCCCGCCTCAGGCGGGACCACCCTCTATCGAGCGGAAGACCGGGCTCGAACCGGCCACCCTCAGCTTGGAAGGCTGACGCTCTACCAAATGAGCTACTTCCGCTTTTTAATCATTACAGGATTTAGGATTTCAAATCCTCAACCCCCTAATCTTTGTGGGGAGAATAGGATTTGAACCTATGAACTCCGAAGAGGACAGATTTACAGTCTGTTGCCGTTGGCCACTTGGCTATCTCCCCTGCGATACCCTGTTTTAATTCAATCTTTTAAAGAACGAGAGCCGATGGAGGGATTCGAACCCCCGACCAGCTGATTACAAATCAGCTGCTCTGGCCAACTGAGCTACATCGGCATTTTTCCCCTTTTTCAAGCCTTCATCTCCTCTTTTTGCCGTTTTTCAGTTCGGTCTATCTCCAACGTTTTGGTGATTTTCCGCCTGACCTCAGTCTCCTGCAACGCCTGTCAACACTGCATTTCCTTAAATTATTTAATTCGCAAAAACGCAGTCCTCCGTAAAAAAAGGACTGCAAATGTAGAAAAGATTTGTTTGCTGCCAAAAAATATTTCAGAAATATTTTCTGAAATTCTTGTATTCATGCAGTAAAGCAAAGTTTTACAGCTACTTAACTCCCGAAAAAAATTTTCAGTTGCCTGAGTAAGTGTTTAACCACAACTTTATTTCATCATAAACCTGATGTTTATTTACCCCGTTTGGTCCAAACACATCGTGGCCGGCATTATTGAAAACAGTAGTATCTGTAATTATTCCATGAACAGTAAGCGTATCAAACATGCAAATACTTTGTTGAGGTGGTACTAAATCATCTAATCCGCCACAGATAAAAAATGTTGGAACGTTACTGTAATTATAGAGAGGGCTTGCATCCTGATAAACCTGTGGGTTGGTTTGTTGTGTGTTTCCCAGAAAGGCTTCAAACACCCAGCTTATTCCGTAATTGCTGGCATAGTGATAAAATAAAGAGTCTCCCATATCTGTGGGGCCAACAATGGAAACTACTGATTTTACAACATCAAGACTGTCATAAGCATGTGAGTATAATAAAGCAAGGTGTCCTCCTGCACTGCCACCAATGAGGTTAAACTTATTGTTGCTTATTTTCCAGCCATCTGATTTTGATTGCATAAATTCAACAGCATTATCAATGTCGTTCATTTGATTATGAAAATCACCATTGGCATAGCGGTAGTTCATAGACGAAACGGCATAACCGGAATTCAGAAATTCATCAATTATTTCCTGCGACCAGTTTGCTTTATCACCGGCCACCCAACCTCCGCCATGTATAAGAAGAACCATTGCAGTACTGGTATCCCGCTGCTGAGGAAGATAAATATCTATTATATTGCGGGTGTCCGTTCCGTAATTCAGGTCTTTGAAAACAATGCTGTTATCAGGCTTTTTGCATGAGTTCAGTATCAGCATCAGAAAACAGAATTTAACAATAAAGGAGCGCATGGAAAATGTTTTTGCCAAATGTAAAAACAATATAGGTCATGCTGAACTTGTTTCAGCATCTAAAGCAGCAAGACCCTGAAACAAGTTCAGGGTGACGAAATTATTTAGCCTATTTTCAACGATGTCATTGATATAGATCCGCCTACAAGCGCATCGCTAAACAAGGTAACTGATTCCTTTTTTTCTTTCAGTGCAAGTGTATAAATAAGGGGCAGATAATGTTCAGGTGTTGGAATAGAAAGCGCAAGGCTTTTCCGAGTGAAGAATAATTAATTAAGGGTTGATGATCGTTGGCTATAATGTGCTTCTTAAATGTTTCGGTGGCTTCAATTGCCCAGTCATGTCCGTAGGGCGTATTGAAGTCATTGTTTTTCATTGCAACCATGCCAAGATTATGTACCATATTTCCACTTCCTATTATTAAAACGCCTTTTTTGCGGAGCGTGGAAAGTTCCTGTGCCAGCTCATAATGGTATTGTGCGGGTTTTGTGTAATCAAGACTCAGTTGTATTATTGGAATATCAGCTAACGGAAACATATTCTTTGTTACGCTCCAGCAGCCGTGGTCAAAGCCCCAGGTTTCGTCAAAGCCAACTGACGTTTTTTTTACGGTTTGTCTTGTTTCTTCAGCCAGCCATTTGCTGCCTAGTGCGGGATACTGCACATCAAACAATGCTTGTGGGAAACCGCCAAAGTCGTGAATAGTTGGCGGTTTTTCCTGTGCGGTTACAAAGGTTCCTTTTGTTTCCCAGTGTGCCGAAACCATGAGGATAGCTTTAGGTTTTGCAACATCTTTCCCAAGGCGCTGCATTTCGCGTGAAAACACATTGTCTTCAATGGCATTCATGGGACTTCCATGGCCAATGAATAACACAGGCATTGTTTCGGTGTTATCATACTGTTCAACTAATTTATTCAGTGCATTCAGTTTCATGGTGACTCCGGTTAAGGATGTTAGAAGGGCCCCTTTTATAAAATCCTTGCGATTCATTTATTCAGGTGAACAACAAATTTAGGAATTGGTTTGTTCTTGTGTTACGGAAATTTTATGCGCAGGCATTAATTTGTATTTTCGTCACGCAATGTTTATCCGTTTTTTTAAAACCAACCAGCCTGCCTCTGTTTTCGCGTTGCCATTGTTTGCTGCTGTGTTATGGTTGGGAACATGGCTTAATCCTCAGGCTCCAGAACAAATTGCAGCTATGCCGCTGTATCGGGGATTTAGTTTTGCAAACGATTTTCCTTTGCTATCAGAATTGTTTGCTTTTGCCCTTGTTATTTTTCTGGGATTGTATGTGAATTATATGATTAATAAATATGATTTGCGTGAAGGGCGTGAGCGCAGTAATTTTCTTGCTGCTCTTTTTTGTATTTTTTTTCTATCGCTGTTTCCTTCTTACAGAACATTGTTACCCCAACACTTTTCTGCAATTTTTTTGCTGATGGCGACAGACAGAGTTTTTGATTCATACCGCAAAGAATCAGCTTTTTCACATTGCTTTGATGCAGGGCTTTTTACGGGAATTGCTTCACTGTTTTATTTTCCTGCGGTTGTTTTTTTCTTTCTGGTGTGGACAGGCTTTGTTGTACTGCGCGCTTTTAACTGGCGCGAATGGGTGATTTCTTTTTCAGGGCTTATTATTCCGTGGCTGATGGTTATGACTTATTATTTCTGGTTTGACGGGCTTGGTGATTTCTTTACTGTTCAAATTGCTTCTGTTTTTTCTGCGTCCTATTTTCAATTCACAAAGCCTGAACATGCTGTTCTTATCTTTATTTTTCTGGGATTATTTATTTTTCCGGCAGCGCTTAATTTTGTCAAAGCAATGTCGTCAGGCAAAATAAAAACGAATAAGTTTTTTCTGCTGTTTGTGTGGTTTTTATTTTTTTCGCTGGTGTCGGGAATTATTTTTCCGGTGGAGTCATACACCCATTTTACGCTGGCGGCTATTCCGCTGGGGGTTATTTTCTCCAATTGGTTTTTAACACTTAAAAAAGCATGGATTGCTGAAGCGCTGTTTGCTGTTTTGCTTGGTGCTTTTATTTATGCTGAGGCCATGGGTGTAATGTAAGACCATTAACAGGTTCAGTAATCAAACTCTTCGGGAGGGTAAACAGAAATTGAAATGGAGCAAAGCCCGCTGTAGCTGTCTTTGTTCCAGTGTAATCCCACTACATAATCGGAATTGTAATACAAGGCCCATTTTGATTCGGGGTTATCAGATGGTTTTTCACTGAACTTATCGCCAAGGCAGTTTTTCAGTTCGCTGAAATAGTTGTCATACATCCAGCCGGCTTTTTCTTCGGCTAAATTTTCGCCCAGCCATTCGGTGAAGAAGGTTAGTTGAGTTTCTTTTTTTGAAACACTTATTTGTGTTCTTCCTTTTTTGCTGAACCTGATGCGCGACTGATAAAAAGTGTTGAACCCATCACTGCGTATCTGCTGCCCTTTTATTTCGGGTTTGGTGAAGGTGAAAAAATTGAGCACTGAATCAAGACGGGTGCAGAAAGCATTTCCGGAGTTTTGTGCTGAAGCACTAGTAATGATGAACAGAAGAAAGCAGAGTGAAGAAAATGTTTTCATGCTGTTGGTGATTGGGTAGCAAAAATAGAAAACGGATTGAATACATCTTTTTCATTAATAAAAAAGGTGGCGCCCGGGGGGCGCCACCTTTTTATTTAAACCAATTTACTATTTACAATATAGTTACCTCATACGTTTGCTCAGTGGGCCCCTGGTTTTGTATATTAAGGAAGGGTTTAAAATCAGCTGCATTGATTACATGTGTTTCTTCCTGACCGGGAAGCAGGATTGAACCTTGTGTGGTGTATCCCTCTGTTGCTGTATTGGCGGGGTAGAAAGCAAGCCCGCCTATTGCTGGCGAAGTAGTGGTGTTTTTTATCTTAATAGTAATACCTGCAACCCATTGGGCATTGGCAGGACCAAATACATTTACAATCTGCATGGCAGGAACGGTGCCGGTAACAGGTGGGTTGCCGGGGCCGGGGTTTGGACCAGTGCCGGGGCCATGACCGCGGTCTATAATTTCGCGGGATTGGGTATAGTTATGGAATAATGAAGGACTGGAAACACGAAATGCATTCATAAGGCTGTCGATGGTTTCATCGAGGTGTTTGTTTGCAAGGGTGAACAGGTTTTTAAGGTCGTTGACATGGCCTGATAGTGTTACCTGTGCGCTGCGGGGTGCGCTGATATTGGGAATAAAAGCATCTATTGCTGCCTGCCATTGCGCTGCTTCAACGGGCGTAATTCCATAGGCTGCAAGCGCGGCAATTATTGAATTTACGGTATTGAGGCGCTGCTGAGCCCATGGTCCGAGGCTATCGTCTTTGATGGCGCGGACGTAGCTGATTTCGAAATCCATTTCGGCACGGAGGGTGTTGTTATTTATTGAAATGGTGTAGGCTTTTACCTGCTGAATGATGGAGTAGGTTATGTTTTCGAGGTTGATGCGCAGGACACGTTTATCCTGTGTAATGCCCGTTGTGGTGGTTGAGCGCAGCCCTGCCTTGATTTCAATGTTTGTAATGTTGGTCTGGTGCTGAGCAAATGCTGTAGTGCGGGCGGGGACTGCATCAATTACTGCCTGATTGGCAAGGTAGAACATGTTTACGGCACGAAACATGTCGAGCCAGTTTGATTGTCTGTCGTTCATGATTTTTTGTTTTAAGGGGTTAGGTTGTTATAAACTGAATTTGGTAAGCTGACCGAAATTTAAAACTGAAAAGGGGTGGGATTTTGGTTTCAGAAAAACTAATGGTGCAATATGGTAACAGGTTGTTATTACTGCGGTGATTACGGTGAACGGTGCGGTGCGGGAAGATTACTTAACGGTGTGGTTAGTGACTATTGCGGTGATTATTGTACACAGTACGGTGTGGTTTGTGAACATAACGGTGACTGTTGTGTAGGTTTCGGTTACTTTAAAATACAACAGGGTGAAGTATGGCTACGGTACGGTGAATTTTATTTACAGAACGGTGACGGATGCAACTGTTTTTTTTGATTTTTGTGATATCCCGCTGAATGCCACGGATATTTTACGAAAAAACTCCCAAATACTAACCCCTAAAAACTAATATCTATGATTAAGCTACGCGTTATGGAACTGGCTAAAAGCCGCGGTATTAAACATGTTCACACATATCTGGTGCGTTTTAAGATTTCGAGGAGAGTGGCTTCGAAGATTATTAACGATACTATTATTCAACTTACTTTCAGTGATATGCTGAAGTTGTGTGATATGTTCAAGTGTGATTTTAATGACTTATATATTTATGAGCCAAAGAATAAAGAAGAGGCCAAACAACGGCTCTGGCTGGTTAATATTTTGCCGCGGACAGGGAGAACGAATATTCCGGATATGCTGACGGGCCTGACTGAGGAGGAACTGAAGAAGCTGGAGGGGGTGATGAAGGAGGTGGTGGGGAAGAAGTGAGAAGGGGTTTTTAGTTTTTTGCATTGTTAAATAATATCTCATCTTTGACTTGATGAACCGATATTATTATTCAGATTCTATTTCAAATTTTTTAGTAGCAACTACAGAACAGATTTTAGGTTCGCTTGCTAGCAATAGTGAATTTGCTGATGAGCAAACTCAAAAAGAAGCTTGGAAACAACAGATAAAAATTCTGAAAGAGGTTTTAACAAATTATGAGGGGGAACTCTTTTTTGAATATTCTATTCCTAGAATGGGGAAAAGAATTGATGTACTGTTAATTATTGAACACGTCATTTTTATTCTTGAATTTAAAGTCGGAGAAAAGGAGTTTTCTGGAAGCGCAATTGAACAAGTTTGGGATTACGCACTTGACTTAAAAAATTTTCATGAAACAAGTCATGAGCACTTAATAGCACCAATCCTTGTTGCCACAGCAGCAAAAAATATTTTACCATTAATTTCACTTAACCCTCACAGCGACCAAGTATTATTTCCAATTAAAACCAATGAAGAATTATTAGCTGAAACTTTAAAAAATGTAATTCAGTTTTCAGAAGGTGAAAAAATTAATGCACAAGAATGGAAGAGTGGGCGATACTCTCCAACCCCTACAATCATTGAAGCCGCAATGGCTTTATATAATAAACACTCTGTTTCTGAAATATCAAGAAAAGATGCATCAGCAAAAAATTTAAGTCATACAAGTAATGCTGTTTCTCAAATTATTAAACAAGCAAAAGAAAAAAATGAGAAAGCAATCTGTTTCGTCACTGGAGTTCCTGGCGCAGGCAAAACTTTAGTTGGGTTAGATGTGGCTACTAAAAATTTAGAAAGCAAAGATGGATTAGCCAGTGTTTTTCTTTCTGGGAATGGCCCCTTAGTGGCAATTCTTCGCGAAGCATTAACGCGAGACAAAGTAAAACGTGAAAGGCGAAAAATAAAAAGATACGAAAAGGAGAGGTAATGAGTCAAGTAAAACTTTTTATTCAAAATGTTCATCATTATCGTGATGCCTATTTAGCAGACGAAACAGCCCCCTTTGACCATGTTGCAATTTTTGATGAAGCTCAAAGAGCATGGAACTTAACGCAGACCGTTAATTTTATGCAACGAAAAAAAAACAGACCTAATTTTTCTCAATCAGAACCCGAGTTTCTTATCTCTTGTTTAGATAGACACAAAGATTGGGCTGTAGTAGTTTGCTTGGTTGGTGGAGGACAAGAAATTAATACAGGCGAAGCTGGAATTAGTGAATGGATTGATTCATTAAATCGTTCGTTTCCTGATTGGCATGTTTATGTTTCATCAAAACTAACAGATAGTGAATATGCTGCAGGAAAAGCTTTTTCAGATTTAGAAAAAAGAAGAAATGTTTTTAAGAAAGATGATTTACATCTTTCGGTTTCATTGCGCTCATTTAGAGCAGAGCACCTTTCTTCTCTTATAAAAAATCTATTAGACCTAAAAATTGATGAGGCAAGAATAAATTACGAAAAAGTAAAAAAGAAATATCCGATTGTAATTACGCGTGATATTGTAAAAGCAAAACAATGATTGATAGAAAAAGCACGAGGTAGTGAACGCTATGGTATTGTAGTTTCATCACAAGCACAAAGGTTAAAGCCATATGCAATTGATGTAAAATCTCCAATTGACCCTATTCATTGGTTTTTAGATGGCAAAGAAGATGTTCGTTCTTCTTTTTATTTAGAAGATGTTGCAACTGAATTTCACGTTCAAGGTTTAGAATTAGATTGGAGTTGTGTTACGTGGGATGCCGATTTTCGGTATTCATCAAAGGGTTGGGAGTTTTTCTCGTTTGTTGGAGACAGATGGAATTTTATTCGAAAAGAAGAACGAAAACAATATTTAAAAAACGCATACCGCGTTCTTTTAACACGAGCACGTCAAGGAATGGTAATTGTAATTCCTCCAGGTGAAGTTACAGATGCTACTCGGCCACCTGAGTTTTACGATTCTACTTTTGAATATTTAAAAGAAATAGGATTTACTATTATTTAAGTTCTGCTTTACTCCGTTTCCGTTTCTTCCACAAAACCCTTCCATCTTTTCATGTAATTAATAAAAACGGGGCTCAGGTCTTGTTCTTTAAGATGCTGAACGGTGTAAGGTTGCGGAGCAGGCTGCACGGTAAAGTCTTTTACCAGCGTAGGCCAGTTGGCATGGGCTATGGCAGCCATGCCTATGGCAACTATATCGGCACCCAGTTCAATTGCTTTTTCGGCATCGCTGCGGCTCCGGATAATACCGGCTACTATAATGGGTGTATCAGGCAGCGCCTCACGGAAATACGTGATAAGGGCTTTATCGCCTTCAGCATATTTATCGGGTTTTTTAAAAGCATCCCAGGGCGAGAGGTGTATGTAAGCGGCACCATAGGCAGCCAGCCATTGCGCAAGCTGCAGACTTTCGTCAAAATCAATTCCTTTAAAGGTGTATTTATCTTCGGGTGAAAGACGTACCCCAACCAGAAAGTTTTTGGAGGTAACGGCTTTTATCTTTTGCAGAATGGTGCGTAGCAGTCGGCTGCGATTTTGCAATGTGCCACCCCACTCATCGCTGCGCATGTTGGTAGCCGTGCTTAAAAACTGATGCAGCAGATAGCCGTGGGCTCCATGCAGTTCTATTCCGTCAAAGCCTGCCTCTTCGGCCCTTTTAGCGGCTGATACAAAATCGGCTATCGCACGGTTAATGTCATCGGTTGTTGCTGCCCTTACCTCAACCGTTTTTTTGGGGTGAGGCATAGTGTGTGCGCTGGCACTCCAGGGTTGTGTGCCGGTGCATTCCTGCGGGCTGCGGGCACCTCCATGAAAAATCTGAACAAGGGCCAGACTGTTATAGCTATGAATACCGGCTGCAAGGCGCATAAGGCCGGGAAGATGACTATCGTGAGCAATGCCCAGTTCTCCATCCCAGCCTTTGCCGTCTTCTGCTACATAAGCGGCACAGGTGCTGATCAATCCAAAGCCTTCTTTAGCTCTGCGTTGAAGCCATTTAAATTCGTCATCGCTTAAGGTGCCGTCAGTATTACTCTGCAGATTGGTAAGGGGAGCCAGCGCAATGCGGTTGGGCATTGTTTTGTCAGTATCAGGAAAATGGAAAGGGGTAAACAGTTTGGAGGAGGACATAATAATTTAAAATGTGTGTTGCGGGGATGTAAAGGA
>CAMDBK010000096.1 GCA_945889235.1 Chitinophaga pinensis | reverse complement strand
CTCACAGACCTTTTATATTATCTCACAGGGTATTAACTCATTTTTAATTTATGTTTCCGTTGGGTAATGCTCCCATTAATTATGGACTGGAAAAAAGTTAAAATGAATGTATTGATTTAACTCATTAAAACCAGACAAACAGTGAAAATAGGATGCAAAACTTAAGTGGCGAATGTTAAAACTAGGGTGGCATTAGAACCCCCTCACACAAGAAAAGAAGCGATTGAACAAGTAGCTTCAGAATATTAAGTACATAGCAGTCAGGTAAGTGCCTAAAAGAAGCAGTTTTTAGAAAACAGTGCCAAACTTTTTAAGCAGCCATCAAGCATGGCAGCTGAACGCAGTGATGAAAAACTGAAAGAAGAATTATTCAAACAAATAGGGCAGCTACGCGTTGAAAACGAGTGGCTGAAAAAATATACGCAGTTCTTTGGGCAAAATGTTCTCATAAAGTTATGGTAGAAAAAAGCAATAAAAAACTTACAGTACAAGCAATGTAAATTTGCCACACAATAAATCTCGCTTTATTGTGTGGGGCGAAAAGAAAAATGCTGAAAATGTGGTATTGTATGGGAAAAATAGATGTCATTCATGTTGCACAACCCATTATGGTTCAATACAGATAAAAAGTGTGTTGGAGAGTAATGGAATAATTTACAATATCAAACGCATCCTCTGGCTGATGCAAAAAATGTTGATTTTGGCTAAGCCTATAAATCCACATTAAAAAACGTCCCCCTGTTTTCCTTCCGTTGCATCGATTGTTTAATAATAAGATAAGCAACCACAACAACATTCCTCAACTCACAAAGTTGAGGTGATAGTACCGTGTTGTTATAGAGTTGCTGTGTTTCCTGATAAATAATATCCAGCCGTTTCATAGCTAATAGTAAACGCTGGTTGCTGCGTACAATAGCTACAAGGTCACTCATTAAATATTGAACTTCTTTCCGGTCATGGGTAATCAATACCATTTCTTTTGGTTGTTGTGTTCCCGCTGCATTCCACTCAGGTACATCAGCAACATAATCCGATTCATTTACCTGCTCGGTTGCATCCATAAAACAACGGTGGCCAAAGACTAAAGCTTCCAACAGTGAGTTGGAGGCAAGGCGGTTGGCACCATGTAAACCCGTGTTAGAACATTCGCCACAGGCATACAAATTCTTAATACTGCTGCGCCCGAATTCATCCACATCTATTCCTCCGCACATGTAATGCGCAGCAGGTACAACCGGTATCATGTTTCTTGAAATATCAATCCCCAGTGAAACACATTTGTTGTTAATGTTAGGAAAATGAGCTACAAATTTCTCTTTGTCCAAATTCCTGCAATCAATATAAACAAATTCATCACCTCTTGTCTTCAGCTCAGTATCAATGCTGCGCGCAACAATATCACGCGAAGCAAGCTCTTCACGCGTATCGTATTTATGCATAAAAGGTTGTCCGTCTTTAGTCTTCAGTTTCGCACCAAACCCACGCACCGCCTCTGAAATAAGAAACGAAGGACTTTCACCCGGATTATACAATGCTGTTGGATGAAACTGAATAAACTCCATATTGGTAATAAGTGCTTTGGCTCTGTGTGCCATGGCTACTCCATCACCAGTAGCAATAATCGGATTAGTTGTGTTTCGGTAAACCTGACCTGCTCCACCGGTGGCAAGAAGAGTAACCTTGGAAATAATTTTTTCAATTTTACCTGAAGCCCTGTCTAAAGAGTAAATGCCATAACATTGATTATAGCTTCTCCACTTGCTTACTTTTCCCGGGCGATGATGGTCGGTAATTAAATCAATAGCAAAATGATGTTGAAGAACCTTTATATTTTTTGTAGCATGTATTTGTTGCAATAAAGTACGTTCCATCTCAAGCCCGGTTATATCTTTATGATGAAGAATACGATTAACACTGTGCCCGCCTTCTCTGCCCAAATCATAGTTGCCGCTGGTGTTGCGGTCAAAGTTAGCGCCCCACTCAATAAATTCTTTCAGCCGTTCAGGTCCTTCTTTTACCACTAATTCCACAATGGCCGGATTGCACAAACCATCACCACAAAGCAATGTATCATCTATATGCTTTTGGTACGAGTCGAAAACATTGTCGAGTGCAACAGCAATTCCACCCTGCGCATACTTCGTGTTCGATTCACTTTCGTCTGCTTTGGTAATAATAGTTACAGTTGCCTCCTGAAGTTTTTGCGCTGTCTTTAATGCAAAAGTTAATCCCGCAATTCCTGAGCCGATAACCAAAAAATCTGTATTCATATTCTGTATTTTCTGTCACCCTGAGCGTAGTCGAAGGGCAATAATTAAGCGGTTCGACTACGCTCACCGTGACATCCTGTAATATTTACAACCCTGCCTGTTTTGAAATTTCCAGCATTCTTTTGATTGGTTTTAATGCCTGCAAACGCACTTCTTCATCAATGATTATCTCGGGTTTTTCGTTTTTCATGCACAGATATAATTTCTGCATGGTATTCATTTTCATAAAATGGCATTCACTGCAGGCACAGGTATTATCCTCGCTTGCAGGCGCAGGTATTATTTTTTTATGCGGCACTTCTTTCTTCATCTGATGCATGATCCCTGCTTCGGTAGCAACAATAAATTCATTGTGTGGGTCGTTCTTTACAAAGTTTATCATACCGGTAGTTGAACCAATATAGTTTGCCACTTTCAGCACCGGTTCTTCACTTTCAGGGTGAGCAATAATTTTCGCATTGGGATGTTCGCGATGAAGTCTTAATAATTTATCAATTGAAAAAGCTTCGTGCACCATGCAGGCGCCATCCCATAGTAACAAATCGCGCCCTGTCTTGCGGGCAAGAAAACGCCCGAGATTTTTATCAGGTGCAAAAATAATGGGCTTGTCTTCCGGAACTGAACGAATAATTGCTTCGGCATTAGAAGAAGTACAAATAATATCACTCAGTGCTTTTATCTCTGATGAACAATTGATGTATGAAATAACAATATGTTCAGGATGCTCTGCTTTAAACTTACTGAAGGGTTCAGACGGGCACGACATTTCTAATGAGCAACCGGCATCTAAATCCGGCAGCACAACTTTCTTTTCAGGGTTTAATATCTTGGCAGTTTCAGCCATGAAACGCACACCGCAAAATACAATCATCTCTGCATTTGTCTTTTCCGCCTGTTGCGATAAACCAAGGCTGTCGCCAATAAAATCAGCTATATCCTGTATTTCCGGAACCACATAATAATGAGCAAGAATAATGGCGTTCTTTTCTTTTTTCAGCCGTTTAATTTCTGCTGTGTAATCAATTGCGGCTATAGTTTCTGTCATTTATAGGATAAAAATTGTGTCTTACTTCTTTGAAAACAACTTAAGCAGCAGAAATGTTGCAATGCCCGAAAAACCCGCTGCTACAAAGGCAAGTGCAAAACTTCCTATCAGGTATTGATAGCCATGCGTCTTCACCGTTTCCAGTGTTATTTCTTTGCTGAAATCTATTGTTCCCGGCACTTCCATAAACATGCCTCCGAACATAAAACTTCCGTAAAGAATAAAAGGAATTACAGGCGGTAAACTTATGTTGGCAGCCAGAATTGAAATAGCTTTGTTTAGTTTTAAAACGTGCGCAATTGCAAGGCACAACAACATCTGATAACCCCAGAAAGGTGCAATGCCCATAAAAAAACCAAGCATTACTGAAAAAATTTTTACTGAATCAGATTCTGCCGAATTGAGAAAATGTTCGCGGATAAAACTTCTGAAGTTTTTTTTTTAAGACCTCTGAAGAAGTCGCGGGGCTTGATGTAAAAAACGGCTATTAAAACCAGAACGGTATTGAGTACACTTACCCTGCTGAAATCAGGAACAGGGCGAAAATGAGTGATGCGCTCTTCTGCAGGCGGATAATAAACTTTTACGGGAACTGCACTTACACCAATTCCGCGCCATGCTGTACGCACAATTACTTCTACCTCAAACTCATATTTTGGAGTAATGAAATTTATTCCTTCCAATGATTTTACAGGATAGAGTCTGAAACCGCTTTGTGTGTCGGGAACTGAAATACCTGTGTTGAACCTGAACCAGAAATTTGAAAATTTATTTCCGAAATTGCTTTTTCCGGGAACCGAATCCTGATTCATATTTCGTGCACCGATGATGATGGAATTTTTTTCTGTTTCAAGTTTTTCAACAAATACAGGAATATCATCTGCAAAATGTTGTCCGTCTGAATCGATGGTAATTACATAATCAAATCCTTTATTCACAGCGGCATCAAAGCCCGTGCGCAGAGCAAAGCCTTTGCCTTTATTGTTCACATAAGATACTACATGAATGGCGTCAAACTTAGCAAGTGTATGATTGGTTGAATCAGTTGAGCCATCATTTACAACAATAATGTTTTCAGAATATTCCGAAACATCATTAATTACTTTCTCAAGAGTTTGTGCGTTGTTATATGTTGGTATCAGAACGCAGCAATTCAGCGCACTCATCCGTTCTCTGCAATGTTCTTTTGTCATCACAAATCAGCGCTGCCTCACAAGGGTAACATGCCCTACATATTTATGGTTATCAAAACCTGAAAAGGTTTTTATGTCAACCCTGTAAACATAAACACCCTCAGGTGCGGGTTGATTATTTCTATGTGAAAGACCGTCCCATTGCCCGTGAATAAAATCACTGGTCTGGTAAATTATATTTCCCCAGCGATCATAAATAGTCATGTAATAGCTGTCAATATCGTAAGAATTTCCAACAGGTCCAAAGGTGTCGTTGAGGTCATCAACGCTTCCGGGAGTAAATGAATTGGGTATGTAAAATGTATAAACAGGGTTGATTGTAACAAAGTGTATAGCCGTGTCAACACAACCTGCGTATTGTCCGTAAGCAACAAGAATAACAGGAAAAGTGCGTGCCGTATCGTATCGGTAAGTTGGGTTGGTATCCGTTGAAGTTCCGTTCCATTGATCCCCGAAATCCCAGAAATAAGTATTGGCATCTACAGATTGATTATTAAAAGAAACCAGAGGTTTAAAAATGTCATCGGGTAAAACTCTGAATTCAAAATCAGCAATTGGCGAAGGAATATTTCCAACACTTACAGTTGCTGAATCTTTGCAACCGTTTGCATCCGTAATAAAAACAGAATAACTTCCTTTTGCAAGGCCGGGTAACACTGCATTGTTTCCGGCAACCGGCCGCCACGAATAATTATAAGGTCCTGTTCCTCCAGAAACATCAACAATAGCTGTTCCTATTGATTGTTCGCATGTATCGGTTCTTGAAGTTGGGATAAGTACTAATGGAGTTGGTTGAAGAATAGTGAAATCCTGATCCAGAACACAACCATTATCATCTGTAATTGTTGCGGTAAAACTTCCGGGCCCTAAATTGATTGCACCGTTGCCGGTTTGAAGAGAAGGATCGTTCCAGCTAACAGAATAAGGTGGAGTTCCGCCTGCTACCACTACGTTTGCTGTGCCGTTAGTTTCACCATTGCAAAGAATATCTGTATGTGTAGTATCAACCTGTAAAGCTGTTGGCTCAGCAATTACAATCACTTCAGTAAGAATACAACCCATGCTATCCGTAAGTTCAACCGTATAATTTCCTGCAACTAATCCCGAAATACTATCTTCGGTTGCATTTACACCATTCACTGTTCTTATGGAAGCTCCTGCAGAATTTTGCCACACATAATTAAACGGATCAAATGTGCTGATAACTTCTGCAAGCGCAGTTCCGGTATTATCACCGTTGCACAAAACATCTGTTGAAGAAGAAGTAAGTGAAGTGTTTGAAATTCCAACAAGCACAGTATCACTGTAAATAAGATTGCTGCACTCAAATTCAACAGAAGCAATATAATACGTTGGTACAGTTGGCTGAACGGTAATGCTGAAGCCTGTTCCAACGTTTGTTCCGTTAAGCAATGTCCAGTTAACTGTTGCTCCGCTTCCTAAGCTAACCACATTTGACGGGTTAAATGGAATTGGTGCCATTGTATACGTAGTAGGTCCTGTTGGAGTAAAACGGTAACCATCTGCAGTTGTAGTCCATTGGGCTGGTGCATTTCTTCCCGGAACCACATAGGCAATAGTTCCTGTTGCATCAGTTATTCCATGTATTGCCTGTCCTGAATTCCAGGCTGTACAAAGCGGTTTGCTTCCGATATGCGTTTCAATTTCATTAGTGCCTTCAAACAATTTTATCTGGCTTGTAAAGAAAAGAGTGGTGCATGAAAACATAGCCACCGAACAAAATGAAGTTACAAATACACGGTTGGGAGCTGTGCCAAACATGGCATAACGAACTGCTCCACCACTTGGCGGCAAAATGTCCTGCCATGGTCCCATAACAGAGTTCTGTAATTCAGTTAAGGTATTTGCAGGAACCGGTCCGGAAATGCTCCAGGGCGAATAACCACCTGCGCTTCCGGTATTAAAGGTGATGTAATTATTGGATGAAATCAGGCATTGAGTATAGGTGTTTCCAAAATAGTCAAATGAAAAACCGAGGGGAACAATTCCGGTGTACTGGTCATCTGAAAGTGTAACGCTGGTGCCAAGCTCACCCTGTGTTACTGCCGTAAGTGTAATAGGTGTGTTGGAACAAACCACGGTATCATTACCCGCAAAAATTAATGACTGAGCTTGAGAGTTTCCGCAAAAAAATGCAAGCAGAAAAAACAGGGAGAACCCACACTTTTTCAATAAAGACAGTTTATTAGTAAATGTCTGTTGCATATCAGAAAACAAAAATATGAAAAATAATAATCGGATTTACAGGGTGTTGCAGTTATTTTATATGAAAGTATAATATAAAAAAGAAAGGACGGTTATGCCGTCCTTTCTTTTTACCATTAAAAACATTTACTGATTAAGCAGTTGCTTTTGCAGTTTTAGTAGCGTGTTTCTCAGCTTTAACTTTAGCTTCAAGGTCAGCTACTTGTTTGCGAAGTGCATCCAATTGTTCTTCTTCAGTTTTTTTTGTAAAACCTACTTTCTCTTTCAACTCATTGAATTTAGATTCAAATTCTTCTTTTCTTTTTTCTGTTTTATCCAAGAATTCGTCAACTAGTTTTTTGCCTTCGGCACTAGAGATTTTTCCGTTTTCAACCAGTTCAGTTACTGATTTCTGAAATTTTTCAGAGGCAGCTGCAGCTAAATCAACTCCAGCGTAAAGAAATTTTTTAAATTCGTTTTGCATTTTTTTTAGTTTTTGTAATTGTTAATATTTTATTTTTTGTTTGACGGTTCGGCAAAAGGCAATTACCATGCTAAACCCTCGTGCCAAACTTTAAGAAGTTAGAAAGCTAGATGTTTAGAAAGTTTTGAAAGCTCAATGAAATCAATGGTTTTAGAAGGCTTTACTTTTCACGGAAAATATTTTTTGACTTATCTGTGCCAGAAATCCGGATACTGACATGACTGAGTTGATGTCAGAAATTAATAGAGATGATGTCAGTCGTGGCAGAAATTACTTGTCAGCCTTTACATCCAGTGCATCGCGTATTCCGTTTCCCACAAGTGTAAATGCCAGAACCATTAATAATATAGCAGTTCCGGGAATAAAAGCAAGGTAGGCTTTATCCAATATAATATAGCCATAATGGTCTTTAATCATTCCGCCCCAGCTTGGAATTGGAGGTTGAGCACCAATTCCAAGAAAACTTAAGCCTGCTTCTATTAATATGGCAGAAGCAAAATTTGCAGCTGAGATTACAATCACCGGTCCCATAATATTAGGAAGAATGTGTTTTATAATAGTTCTGAAACCTGAGAAACCAAGCGCGCGACAAGCTTCCACAAATTCCTTTTCACGGATGCCGAGAATTTGTCCGCGTACAATACGCGCAACTTCTACCCACATTGCTAAACCAACTGCCACAAATACCTGCCAGAAACCTTTGCCCATCACCAATGTAATAGCAATCACCAATAAAAGCAGTGGAATTGACCACACGACAGTTACAAACCACATCACCACATTATCAATCCATCCGCGGAAGAAACCGGCTATTGCACCGAGTGAAATGCCGACAATCAAAGAAATAATTACTGCAATAAATCCGACTGCCAGTGATATGCGTGTTCCTAATATCATGCGACTTAGCATATCTCTGCCAAAGCGATCGGTACCGAAAATAAATGTGCGCTTCTCTAAGTAATTTTCCGAAAGTTTTGAACTTTCGGAAAGATTAAAATCACTCAGCAAATATTTTTTTATTTCACCATCATTGGGTGTAGCTCCCGTGTAGGTTTCTACTAATAAAGAATCACCTTTTAGTTGATGATTGAAAACAGGAATGGAAAAATAAGTTCTATCTTCTCCTGAAATTATTTTTTTGAAGAGGCTTGTCTTTTCAAGGCTTTCCGGTTTAGGAACTTTCAGAATTGTTACTCTGAAACCCGGTCGCTGTGCAGCTATTTCTAAAATCTGTTCATTGGCATTAGGTGTGGAATCCGGCATAATCAGATAGCCCAAAGCAGCAACTACAATACTTACTATAACAACAAACAAACTGAACATGGCTACACCATTTTTCCTGAAACGCTGCCAGGCAATTTGTGAGAGTGATGTGCTTTTTTCTTTCTTCAATTGTTAATATTAACGAGACACGAGCATCGTGTCTCTACACGTTTCTTCCTTTCCATTTATATTTTCCGTTGCTGCCAATAATTCCCATCAATGTTACATAAATAATCACCAGAATTTGTTCTGGCAAAAACCACCAGAGCAATTCTCTTCTGCCAAAGAATTTTGCAACAGGGTAAAGAAAAACAAAATCTGAAAAACATTTCAATAAAAATAATAAACCGAATAAAATTGCAAACGATTTTTCTGAAACAAAAAATGAAAGCACAAAACCAAGTAACACAAAAAAGTTAAAAGCATAAACCAATAGCGCTGTTCCAATCACTGAAAAGTCTTTATAGCCGGGGCGTTTAGAGAGCCATCGTTTGCGTTGCTGAAAAAAATCGTTCACATTTTTTTGTGCAAATGTTTGAACAATTGCTTCTTTTGATTTCAGGAAATGAATACGTTCAGGAAACATTTTTTTTATCTTCAACATAAGAAAAACATCATCACCTGAAGCAAGATTATTATTGTGAGTGTAACCTCCCACAGCAGTAAATACTTCACGTTCGTAAGCAAGATTTGCTCCGTTGCACATCAGAGGATTTTTCATTGCCACCGCTGCCGCACTTACACCAATATAGCCTATAAATTCCAAAGTCTGCAACTTTTCAAACACTGATTTTTCTTCTGAAAAAGTAACCGGAGCAAGTATCATTTTTGGCTGATGTATTTCATAATATTCTGCAATATGAGTAAGCCATTCTTTTCCCATTCTGCAATCTGCATCTGTTG
>CAMDBK010000095.1 GCA_945889235.1 Chitinophaga pinensis | reverse complement strand
GAACTTTTTTGAGGCATCTTGCAGGAAAAGCACATTTAATATGTCTTTTCTTAAACGTTCCTTTAAGTGTGAAAATGCTGAAGTGTTTTTATCGGTTTTATATAGCTTTTTCAAAGCTTTCTTGTCTGTTTCAACCTTTCCAGACAGTACGAGGTCAAATAATTCAGCCCTTTTTTTCACTTCTGCATTACTTTCTAACTTAAAAAAGTGCTTGATTAAACGTATTTCACCAGGTCTCAATACTTTAACCAAAGGAATCAACTGCTTCATTTGGGTTCAATCTTATTAAAAATATTGAAATCAATAGTGACTGACAGTTTTTCTTTATAAAACGGGGAGTGTTTATAAACGAATTCGTCTACAGTTTTCAAAATTAGTCGAAGAATAAGATAGGTTAATCTATAGCAAATTCCCTTTAAGCTATAAAATCATTGAAATTAATCTTTCTGATTAGCAACAAGTTATATTTTATTTTGTGACAATTTCGACAAACTACTTGACAAGCCCCCCCTCGCTAACATACATTTGTCCAAGATTTTAGTCGAAGAAAAACACAAGTTAATCGAAGACAAAAATTTACTAGACTACAGAACTTAATTATTAATCGAAACAATAAACAAATAAATTAACCTAAAAACAAAAAAACCATGGCAACTTTACTCGCAATCCTGTTAAGCCTGAATTTGATTACTTCAACTCAGTCTAAAACAATCACCCAAGATCAAGCTGTTAGCATTGCTAAAGCAAACAATGTTGACACTGCAGGAATTATCTGGGAAACAAACGAAAAATAATTATAAAATATTAACAACTAAAAACTTACAAAATCATGGCAACTTTACTCGCAATCTTATTAAGTCTGAATTTGATATCTTCAACTCAGTCAAAAACTATTACTCAAGACCAAGCTGTTAGCATTGCTAAAGCAAATAACGTTGATACTGCTGGTATCATTTGGGAAACCAACGAGAAGTAAAGACTTCTCACCCGGAGAAACCTCAAAAGTTTAACCGGTTTTGAAAATGTGGAATGTCAGAACCTGAGCTTTCAGGGGCTGAAGAATAAAAATAAGCACGGAAAACAGGTGTAATCCGTGTCAATAGTGGTGCATAGTAACTATACTTAAGTTGCTGTGCTTCACTTTTTTGCATACTAACATCACGAAAAACCTGTTGTCAAAAACACAGGGCTTTCTTCCTTGTCATACCATAATAGAGGGGCTACTTTTGGTTCAGAAATCAACGAAACGGTTTCTGAAAAACAGTAACCACTTAAAACTTCTCATTATGGAACTCAGAAAATTACCAAACACAGACGCAGAAAGATTACAAGCTCTTAAAGTTGCTTACCAGAAAGCGGTAACTACTCCTAAAGAAAACCTGGCGTTTTCATCAGACATGATGAAATATCTGAAACCATTCATCAGCAAGCTGAATAACGAAATTGAGTGTGGTGAAAATCAAAACGCAGCAACTTCACTTCGTCAAATCATAGATGAATTATTGAGAGACATCTGGGATGAAGTTGAATACTCATACAGTAACTTCGACTCAAACTCTAAAGTTAGAATGACAACTGAGTATGGAGTGGTTTACAATCTGGCTGCTTATAACAACTACGAATATTCATACGAAAAAGTAGCTTAATTATTTTATATAAAACACTAACTATGATTATGGAATATAATGAAGTGATGACTGACACCTTTTCAATTGAAACAGGAAATGGTCACACTTACGGAACAGCAATAGATGTTTTTTTTTCACAGGAACCCGCACCATGCAGCATTATAGTTACAGACAATCAGACTCCTTGTGCCCGTGTAAACTTACAAGTTAAGAAAAATGAATTTGATGCCTGGCAGAATTATGATGAAGGTCAAATGATTATTTCAAGATACGTATCTGTCAGAGCAAACTGTTCAGCAGGTGGTGGCCACATCAAAGTAAAAATTCTTTCTTAATTACCTTTCTTTTTAATAAAATTTCATAAGTTTTTCCATTTCAATACTTTTTTTCTTAGCACTTTTGTGCCCTAAAAAAATTGAAAATGGCATACGAATTTTTTGACTCCGAAGTAATCGACATTTTAGATGAAACGGATTCGGTGAAAAGATTTATCTTCAAAGTTACCGGATTTGATAACTTTACATTTAAGGCTGGACAGTTTGTTATGCTTGACCTGCCGCTTGATTCAAAAGTAACAAACAGAAGTTATTCCATTGCTTCAAATCCTTCTGGAAATAATACTTTTGAACTTATTATAGTCTATAAACCCGATGGACTTGGGACAAATTATCTTTTTGATAGGGTAACAGTTAAGAAAGGTTCAAAAGTAAAGTGCTCAAAAGCTATCGGAAAATTTACGTTGGACGAGAATACTCAAAAAGAAATTTGTTTCATCTGCACAGGAACAGGAATTGCTCCTTTCAGGTCAATGATTTTAGACTTAGAAAAGAAAGGAACTTTAGCTGACAAAAAAATAAATCTGATTTTTGGATGCCGGTTTGAAAAGGATATTCTTTACAGGAAAGAATTTGAAAAATTAGCTGATAAATATCCAAACCTCAACTACTTTCCTGTCCTTTCGCGACAATCTGATACATGGAAAGGTGAGAAGGGTTATGTCCATCAGGTTTATGAAAAAAAATATGCAGAAAAACAGCCTGCAATTTTCTATATATGCGGCTGGAAAGATATGATTATGCAGGCACGAGACACACTGCAAAAAATGGGATACGACCGGAAAGAAATAAAATTTGAGTTGTATGATTAACCCTGTATTTTTTCAGAAATGAAAAAATACATTATTGCCAAACAGGCAATAATACTTACAGTGATATTTGCTATTCCATAAAATATATTTCCGTTTCGGAATAGTTCAATCGTTTCGAAACTAAAGCTTGAAAAGGTGCTGAAACCACCGCAGAATCCGGTTATTAATAATAATCTGAATGTGGAGTTTTCAATCATTTTATCAGGAAAAAAATAATAGCCTGTTCCAAGAATAAGGCAACTTGCAATATTAGAAATCAAGGTTGCAATAGGAAACCCAGAACCTATTGTTAAAGCAACAATATTAGAAACACCAAACCGTGCTAAACATCCAAAACCACCGCCAATAAAAACTGCTAATGCATTTATCATAATAGAATCTGTTTACTTTTTACACTATCCTGAAAATTCCTCAAATGTATTTGAAGAATCATTTAAAAAACTACAAATTTTATTATTCCTCCATCCTAACAATGCTATATGGTTCTTCTCTTAACCTATAGTAATGAGAATTTATTTCCTCTTCTATGCAATAAAGCCTTTCACCTTCATGTAATAGAATATCTTCAGGAGTCGATTGTTTGATTTGGCTAATAACATCATCATTAATATAAACAACTTGAATACATGAATCAGGATTATTTAAAGCAGAAAGAACCATTATATCTTCATAACACCTATAATGCAAAGGTATACTGCCGTCCAACTCATCAAGTTTTATGGCGGCTTTTGACACTCCATTTTTTCTGCACTTTTCTATGATTCGGTTTGCTTGCTTGATATAGGATATACTTTCTTCGTGTGCTTCTGTTACTTGAATAAATCCAAGTAAAAAGTAAAAATTAAACCCAAGTTTAATTGCTCTAAAAGCAAATAAACTTTGTACTTCAGCCAAAATCATATAACAAAACGTAGCAAAAACTATAAATCGGACTGGCAGTGACCACCGGTCATAATTTAAAAAATTAATTGTATGAAGCTTGAAATCAGTTACTATAACTTGGGTATTAAAAAGAATAACAGTAGCCGAAACTAAAAGTATAAAGATTATAATATTTACATATTTTTTCTTCAGGAAAAGATATATTAAGATTACTGAAAAAGTAAGTGTAAATACTTTTCTTGCATAAAAAAGATAAAATACCATTTCAGAAAAATAATCAGGTTGAATTAGCTGCAATGCTGATTGAACAAACCCTTTATGCGATTTTATATAGGTGGAATCATACGGATTTAATAACAATATTTTTATGCCTAAAAGACTTACGGCCACAAGCGCAACTATCAGAAGGTCTTTTCTTTTATACACAAACAATTCACGATTTGTAAAAAACAAAAGAACTAATCCTCCCGATAAACATACAATTGATAAGGGATGTGAACGAACTATAAAAAATAAAAGAAATACTACTATTACATAAAAAACATACTTATTATTAATTAATGCTGCATTTCTAAAAACACTAATCAACATTATTGCCATACAACAACCAGGTAGTAGTTCCTCAACCATCATAAAATAATTATAAGGGTCACCTTTATAATGCAACAGTAATAGAAATATACCTGACAAAGGGTCTTTGAGCATCACAACCATGCTTGTAAAAAGCAAGAAGTATAACAAGTAAACATTAAGAATATAAGCAATCATCACCCATTTTATTTTCAACCCGACAATTGTTGCTAATACAGGCAAAATTTGTTGTAAATAAACTACTTCACGTTGAGCAGGAGGAGGAAACCACTGCCAATTTGTTATATAAAATATCAATGAATATCCATCAAGAAAAAACTTTTCCTGATAATGAAAAAGGGAGTAAACTGTAGTAATAAGAAAGTAGATTGCACCTGCTAGAAAAACCTCTTTGATAACGGCATCGTTTTTCCAGGTAAAATTTTCGCTCTGAGGCATAGTGCTTTTTGCACAAAGATATAAAATTAAATTATAATTAAAATAATATTAAGTTAGGTTAAAATATTTTAAATTATTATAGCAGCTAATCTAAGAAGTAATTAATTTCAGGTGTACCTAAATTTATTAATTTTAGAGCCGGTAAATACAAGCGAATAATGGATTTTTTGGAAGCGATTAAAACTAAATTTTATGAAGATAAAAACTATAACAAGGCTATTGAAGCAGGTTATAAACCATTAGAAAAAAAACAATATTCACGTTATAATCATTTCAGACCCAATGGGCCAAAACAAATATTTTGCTATTTGCCCTACAATAGTCTTACTTTCTCATTTGGTGGTAAAGTTTATGTGTGTTCTTATAACAGGGATGTGATACTGGGGGAATATCCTGAAAACAGTATTAAAGAAATTTGGGAAGGTGAAAAAGCAATGAAATTGCGCAGGCACATGTCGCATAACGACCTTGAGTATGGTTGTAGGCATTGTAAATTTTTTTTTGACAAAGGAAAATTTTCAAACATTCGCCCACTTGTATTTGACAAATATTATAACAATACAACAGCAGATTTTCCTCGTGTATTTGAATTTGAAGTTGATAACAAATGCAACCTTGAATGTCAAATGTGTAATGGTGAAGTATCGTCAAGTATAAGGCGGAATAGAGATAAACTCCCTCCATTACCCTCGCCATATGACGACAACTTTGTAAAACAACTAGAACCCTATTTACCTACTTTAAAAGAAGCAAAGTTTTATGGTGGTGAGCCTTTTATGATACCCATCTATTACAAAATATGGGATAAAATAAGAGAACTAAACCCAACTCTTGAACTGTTTGTAATAACAAATGGAACACACTGGAACAAGAGTATAGAAAAATTAGTAAATGAATTAAATTTTGACATAGCTATTTCAATTGATGCTCCGGACAAGAAAACAGTTGAAAAAATACGGAAGAATGTAGTATATGAAACATTGATGGAAAACATAGTCCGTTTCAGTGAAGTATGCAGGAGAAAAGACAAATATCTTTCATTGAGTTTCACTATACAAAAAGATAATTGGATGTACCTTCCAGAACACATTAACCTTTGTAATAGCGTAGATGCGTATGCATACATTAGTTATCTGGAAAACCCAAAACAATTTTCAATACTTGAATTTAGTAAAGAAAAAATACTGGAAATCAGAAATTCACTAAATCAATTTGAACCACCAAGAAAAACACCAAAAGAAAAACACAATTACCGTTGCTTTGAAGATTACAAACAGTATTTAGACCGCTATCTTGAAAACTCGGAAGAAACCCGTTATCAGGATTACAAATTTGTAGCAGAATGGGTTGAACCAAAGGATACACAACTATTTGAAGAAGAAAAAACTATAAAAGTAAGATCAGACGCATCACGTGAACTTTTTCTTAAAGAATGTAATAGCTATTTGATAGAGAATATTCAAACTGTTTCATATAACATGAATGAGTTAACTGAAAAACTGGATAAAATAATGGAACAGTTTGAACCCGAAAATCAAAAAAAATTATTTGGGATGATGCTTAAAACAGACATGGCTAAAACACTTAGCGACTTAAATAATACTAATTCTGATGATTTGAAACAGCTTGCCAATACTATTCTTCCTAATGTTGTTTTTCAGTCGTAAATAAAATTATCAAATTACATATTCAACCCAGTTGTTTTTAGATTACTAAAAGATGTTTGATTTTATTACCAGACGGTTTAATAATAAAACTTATTTACCCGTTAATAAAGATATTCTGAGAGCTTATAATCAGGTACGCCCGGGTGGGGCTAAAGACTTGATTTGTTATGTTCCGTTCAATAGTTTAACGTTTTCTTGGCTTGGCAAAGTTTACGCGTGCACGTATAACAGAAATATTCTTGTAGGCGAATACCCGAAAAATTCCATTAGTGAAATTTGGTTTGGTGAAGAAATAAAAACACTAAGGGGTTATCTTGAAAACAATGACTTAAATTATGGATGTCAGCATTGTAAGTATTTTTTTGAAAAAGAAAAATTTTCAGGACTCAAACCTCAGTCATTTGATAAATATTCTGATTATAAAAAAAGAAATTATCCCAGGGTAATGGAGTTTGAAATAAGTAACTCTTGTAATTTAGAATGCATTATGTGCAATGGAAATACATCCTCCTCCATTCGCAAAAATATAGATAAACTCCCGCCACTGTCGATGCCATACAATGATGAGTTTGTTGAGCAACTGAAAGAATTTATTCCCCATTTACGCGAAGCAAAATTTTTTGGTGGAGAACCTTTCTTAATTGACCAATACTATAAAATATGGGATATAATGATGGAGATGAATCCCTGGATAAATATTTTTATAATAACAAATGGAACAATATTAAATCAAAAAGTAAAAAAACTTTTACAAAAAGGGAAATTTGAGCTTGCAGTCTCTATAGATTCAATAAGAAAAGATCGTTATGAGCACATCCGCAAAAACGCCAAGTTTGAAACCGTAATTGAAAATCTTCATTATTTAAATGAATACTCACAAAGCAGAGGAAAAACAATGTCGCTCAGTTTTACAACACAACGTGACAATTGGGATGAAATTCCTGAAGTAATAGAATTTTGCAATAAACATAAATTAGTTTTTTTCAATAGTTACCTCACTGCCCCGTTCAATCTTTCACTCATTTTTCTTCCTTCTGAAAAGTTGCATGAAATTCACTTGACACTTTCATCGTTTGAATTGCCTGATACAACAGAATTGGAAAGGCATAACAAAAATTGCTTTTTAGACTATTTAAAATACCTGAAGCACTACGAGGAGAAAAATAAAAACGGCATTGATTATTCTGAACAAAAAGATAATTACAGTGAAGCAATTATTTCAGACAGGTTAAGTGGAAAGATGAAAAAATTCAAACAAGTAAAAACAAAAAATCTTAAGTATAAGAATTGGAATGAGTTGTTTGAAAGTTTAAGAGCAATGCCACCTGAAGATGGAAACGTTTCTCATGAAGAAATTATTAAAAGGTTGGAAAAATTATTTAAAACATTAAACAATCCGCAAATTGAAGAACGTATACTAGAAGACCTTTCAATTTCACCAATAAAGTTTATGCTAAAAGATGTAAGCAATTGGTCAGAAGAGGAACTGTATTCAAAAATTATGAAACAATTCGGCAACTGATAACTAAATTGTTTTTGCCAAAATAAAATGAAAGAAAAGGTTTATAATTTACTAAGTAATATATACTCATCCATTAATAAATCGTCAGGACCAGGGCTTGATTCAGAGATGATTGCAGGTTATAATGCTGCGCGCAGTAAGCCGGGTTCTAAGCATATATGTCATGCTCCTTTTTCAAACATGTATTTTAATGTGCATGGAGATTGTGCTCCCTGTTGGCTTACTTTTTTGGAGCCTGATTCGTATCCTGCAAAATCAGTTCATGATATCTGGTTTGGTGAGAAACTTCAAACACTCAGAACCCATCTAAAAAAATACGACCTTACCCACAAATGCAATGTTTGTCTTAAAAATCTGCAAACCGGAAATTTTACTTCAGTTCTTGCACGCGCATATGATGTAAATGAAATAAGGGAATACCCTACAATGCTTGAGTTGGAGGTATCCAACACCTGTAATCTGGAATGTGTAATGTGCATTGGCGAACTTTCTTCTTCTATCCGTAAAAATCGTGAAAAACTACCACCACTAAAAAGCCCTTATGATAAAAAATTTGCAGAGCAGTTAGAAGAATTTATACCCCACTTAAAAGAGTTGAGGTTTAATGGTGGCGAACCATTTCTTATTGATTTGGTTTTTACACTTTTTGAAAAAGTTGAAAAGCTTAATCCAAAACTAAAAATTGTAATTGCTACAAATGGAACAACAGTGAATAATAAAGTGAAAAACTGGTTATCACGCTTGAACATTCACATCAATTTTTCACTTGATTCACTTACACCTGAGATTTATGAAACTATTCGTGTAAATGCAAAATTCAACCGAGTGATTGAACATTTTCATTTTTTTAAAGAATATACCAAAAGCAACAACCGGGTCATGTGTGTTATGGTAAATCCTATGCGCAATAACTGGCATGAGATGCCTGAGTTTATACGTTTTGTAAACAAGCATAATGTAAACATCTGGTTCAACACAATTCATCGTCCGGCTGATTGGGCTATATGGTCCTTGCCTCACTCAGAGTTGAAAAATGTTTACAACGTGCTTCACGAAACAAGATTTTCAAAAGTTGAAACGGCTAATTCTCTTGCTGCATATAATCAGGGAATTTATAACAATTTAGTAAATGTGCAGATTAAAAACTGGTTGCGTGAAGCAGAAGAGAGAGAACGCCAGCAGATACCTGAAACGGAAACTATAGATGAGGATGAAGCAAAAAAAATTATGGAGAAGAATATGACCGACTTCATTTATGCGGGTTTTAATGAAGGCGAAGAACAGAAAAAACACCGCATAGAACAACTCTTTAAAAAATTAGAACAGATACATCAATTGCTGAAAGAACGTAACGGAGAAATAAATTTTTATAGGTCGGTATTTCAAACTCCTGCTGATATCCTTTACACAACCCTTGATAGTAAAAGTGTAAATGCCTTAGTGGAAAATTTTGAAATTCACATGCTGCAACAATCTCCTCACTAACTGAAAATTTGTTCCTGTTCTCGCAATATCAACACCTCAATGTTGTGCAAAAAACATTAACATTTTCATCTGAAAATCGCACCCAACTTAACAACTGCTCATTAAAAACTATACCTTTAAAATGTTTAATGAAAAAAAAGTGATTACTAAAACAATGATTGTGGTGAAGAATTGAGTTTTAACAAAATCAAAACAGCGTTAGTGCATAAATACGGTGGAGCTTATTTCATCTTTTTAGTTTTGATTATTTACACTAAGGATAGAAGTAATT
>CAMDBK010000094.1 GCA_945889235.1 Chitinophaga pinensis | reverse complement strand
CTATTGATAATGCCGCTGTGCTGGCAACCATGGTTCTTGATTTACCTCAAAAGCAACGCGGGAAAGCACTGAAATACGGAATTATTGGCGCGTATATTTTTCGCGGCATCTGTTTGGTGTTTGCTTCTTACCTTATTCAGTTTATGTGGCTGAAAGCGGTGGGCGGTGTTTTTCTTATCTGGTTGTGTGCCGATTATTTCATCACCAAAAAAACTCCCGAAACCGAAGATGATCTGCTGAACAAAAGAGACAATCGCTTTTTTCGCTGGGTTAAAAAATATTTTGGTGTATTCTGGTCAACCGTTGCTTTGATTGAAGTAATGGACATAGCGTTTTCTATTGACAACGTTTTTGTTGCCGTTGCCTTTTCCGATAATATTTACCTCATCTGGATTGGTGTTTTCATAGGCATACTTGCCATGCGTTTTGTTGCACAGGGTTTTGTAAAATTGCTGGAGAAGTTTCCTGAACTTACAGCAACAGCATTTGTTGTTATCGGAATCCTGGGAGTTAAATTAGTAGCCTCTTTCGGTTGTGATTTTTATCCCGAGTATGGTTTCTGTCAGTTCTTAAACGGGCATAATGCCGACATGATTATATCCGGCTTTACTGTGGTAATGTTTCTGACGCCTGTGGTTTACAGGCTTATAGTAAAGAAGAAATAAACTAATTTTAAACGCCTACCGCACTCAGCAGCGAGCGGAAAATAAATTGTCCGTCCGTATTATTTAATGCAGGGTCGGCAGCGCGCTCAGGATGAGGCATCATACCAAATACATTGCGGCCTTCGTTACAAACTCCGGCAATATTTTCAAATGAACCGTTGGGATTGGCTTCATCTGATACAACTCCTTTTTCATCGCAATAACGGAAAAGAATTTGTTTGTTAGTATTCAGTTTTTTCAATGTTTCGGCATCAGCATAAAACCTTCCTTCGCCATGGGCAATAGGAATTTTAAGCGCTTTATCCAACGGAATTTCAGCGGTAACTATTGAGTCATTTGTCTCCGCTTTTATAAAAACATTTTTGCAGGTAAATTTATGGCTGGTATTGTGCAACAAGGCTCCGGGCAATAAATGTGCTTCACACAAAATCTGAAAACCATTGCAAACACCGTACAAATAACCGCCTGCATTGGCGTGTTCAATCACCTTTTCCATAATGGGCGAAAAACGTGCAATTGCTCCTGAGCGCAGATAATCACCGTAAGAAAATCCGCCCGGCAACACAATAAAATCGCAGCCTTTCAGGTCTTTGTCTTTGTGCCAGAGTTCTTCCACCTGTTGCCCCATAACATTTTGCAGGGTATAAATCATATCCTGGTCGCAGTTAGAACCCGGAAATAGTACAACGCCAAATTTCATAAAAAATAACTTACTTCTTATTAGCTTCTTTAATATATTGCTCCAAAGCCATAGTCATGGAAGGAGCTGCAGGAACAGGTGCGCTTATATCAAGATACAACCCGGCTTCTGTCACTGCGTTTGAAGTAGTGGGCCCAAAGGCAGCAATGCGTGTTTTATTCTGTTTGAATTTCGGGAAATTCTGAAACAATGATTTTATTCCGGCAGGACTGAAAAAAACCAAAACATCGTAATTAACATTTGCTAAATCACTTAAATCACTGCAAACAGTTTTATAAATCACTGCACGTGTAAATTTGATGTGATTTTTTTCCAGTAATACAGGAATCTCTTCTTTCTGAATATCAGAAGATGGCAACAAAAACCGTTCACTTTTATGTTTCTTGATAGTTTCAATCAAATCATTGAAGGTCTGTTTGCCATAAAAGATTTTACGCTTGCGGTAAAGCACGTATTTCTGCAGATAATAAGCTGTGTTTTCAGAGATGCAGAAATACTTCAGAGTTTCGGGAACCAACACACGCATTTCCTTGCACATCCTGAAAAAATGGTCAACTGCATTTCGGCTGGTTAATATAATAGCAGTGTAGTCCGAAATATTAATTCTGTCTTTTCTAAACTCTCCTGCGGGAATGCCTTCAACATGAATGAACGGTCGAAAATCAATTTTTACATTGAGTTTTTTTGCCAGATCGTAATAGGGTGATTTATCTGTTTCGGGTTTAGGTTGCGAAACAAGGATTGACCTTACTTTTTCTTTTACTTTTTCTGCTTTTCGTAGTTGTTTAACCATGCACCTTCTACAGTTTAATTCTGAATTTAATTTATGCTGTGTGCTGCAGAATAATTTTTGCCAGCACCACAACAGGCAGAATTTCGAGGGTGCAAAAATAGAAAAATAAATAGAACTTATTATAACCTTGTTTACTCATGCCAATAATTAAACCTCTTATTAATCTGGCAAGATAACTTATAAAAAAAAGAAAGATTCCGGTATAAATAAATGCTTCCTTTGGAAAGGCTGCCACATAAACCAACCCTGCCAAAACAGGTATTAAAGCCAGTCCAAGGGCTTTATTGAAAAGAAAGATATGGAAATTGTAAAAAGAAAATTCATTCTGAGCATTAAAAACAAACCCCGATAGTTCAATGATAAAGATGCGGAGTAAGAATAAAAGCAAAATAGTTAATGCAATTTTTCCAAAAAGCAATAAGCCTTCTCCTGCAAAAATCTGTAAATGAAAAAAACCGTATACAAAATAAAGAAACGTTGAAGCCGAAGAAAAGAAAACAACAGTAAGAAAAACAGAGACCCGTTGTGAAAGCACCTTTTCTTCGCGCACCAGTTGCTGGGCAAAACGTATATCCAGTACGGCTCTGAAAAACTCAATGAATCTTTTTGGATAGGCTGCTCTGAGGTAGGCAACAACCAGAACTGAGCCAAGTAAGAAAACAGTAATCCATCCTGAATAAAGATTTATTTTTTCTATCGGGTTTTTATTTACCGGTTTTAATTCATGACCGGTAAACAATGAAACAACAGGTGTTTCAGCAATTAGAGTATCCTGATAAGGAACGCTGTCAACAAACACTATTTGCTCAGGTACAATTGCTACGTTTACTGCATTTGGTGTTGGTTTTAAAGGGGCCGGTATTGCAACTGCTGTTGTTTTCAGAGTGGCTACTGACGAATCACTCTGCATAGTTTGCTTTACAGTGCTATCTTGCTGAATGATTTGTTGTTGCTGAATCACGTTTTGATGAAAATTACCCGAACAAAATTAGTTGAAATACTTTCGTGCATCACAACAATTTCTCTTTTGTTATCTTGCTCCCAAAGAACTGAAATGACCGACACAAATCACAAGCATACGAATGCACTTATAAATGAAAGCAGCCCTTACCTGCTGCAACATGCACACAACCCGGTAAATTGGTTTCCCTGGGGAGATAAAGCGTTGAAAAAAGCAAAAGACGAAAACAAGCCTTTGCTTATCAGCATTGGTTATTCAGCTTGCCACTGGTGTCATGTAATGGAAAAAGAAAGTTTTGAAAATGTAGAAGTGGCAGCATTAATGAATGCTCATTTTGTTTGCATCAAAGTTGACCGCGAAGAACGTCCCGATGTGGATGCGGTGTACATGACTGCCGTGCAACTGATGAACGGACAAGGCGGCTGGCCGCTCAACTGTTTTGCTTTGCCCGATGGGCGCCCTGTTTATGGCGGCACCTATTTTCCAAAACAAAACTGGATTCAGATTTTAAAAAACATTGATAGTCTTTATCAGAACGAACCTGAAAAAGTAATTGAGTATGCCGAGAAATTAAGCGCAGGAATCCGCCAGAGTGATTGGATGGAAATGAATACTTCTCCTTCCGCTTTTCAAATTTCGGATTTGGAAAAGATGATGATAAACTGGCAGAAACGATTTGATAACGTAGATGGTGGACCTGATAAAGCACCCAAATTTCCGATACCGAATAACTATCAGTTTTTATTGCGCTATGCGCATTTAAAGAAAGATGAAATGCTTCTGAAGCATGTAAATCTCACACTTGAGAAAATAGCTTACGGTGGAATTTACGACCAGATAGGCGGAGGCTTTGCGCGCTACAGCACCGACCGTTACTGGAAAGTTCCGCACTTTGAAAAAATGCTGTACGATAATGCGCAATTGGTTTCGCTTTATTCCGAATCGTATCAACTGACAAAAAATCCACTGTATAAAGAAGTGGTTTTTGAAACGCTGGAATTTATTGAACGTGAAATGACTTCGCCTGAAAATGCTTTTTATTCTGCGTTGGATGCCGATAGCGAAGGCGAGGAGGGAAAGTTCTATGTCTGGAAAAAAGATGAATTAGAAAAGTTGTTGAAAGAAAACTATAAATGGATTGCCGATTATTACAACATCAACCAAGCTGGTTTTTGGGAACACGATAATTATATTTTGCTGCGTACTTCAACGGATGAAGAATTTGCAAAAGCACATGGATTTTCATTAAAGGAATTAAAAGAAAAAGTGCAATCAGTAAAAAATATTTTACTTGCTGAGCGAGCTAAACGTATTCGTCCGGGATTAGATGACAAACAACTCACCTCCTGGAATGCCTTGATGTTAAAGGGTTATGTTGATGCTTACCGTATTTTTGGTGAACATAAATTTCTGAATGCAGCAGTTGCCAACGCAACATTTATTTTGCAAAAGCAAAAGAAAACCGATGGCGGTTTGTGGCACAATTACAAAAACGGTAAATCAAGTATCAATGGTTTTTTAGAAGATTATTGTTTCACGATTGAAGCGTTCATTGCCTTGTATGAAGCTACGTTAGATACCAAATGGCTGAATGAAGCAAAGCAATTATCAGACTATTGTTTCACTCACTTCCACGACAAAAAAAGCGGAATGTTTTTCTTCACATCCGATGATGACGATGTGTTGATTACGCGCAAATGCGAAGTCAATGATAATGTTATTCCGGCCTCCAATTCATCACTTGCGCGCAGTTTATTTGTGCTGGGGAAATTGTTTGATGATGAAACATATTTACAAACTTCTGAGCAGATGCTGAAGAATGTTATTCCTTCCATGGAGGCCTACGGACCAGCATATTCCAACTGGGCAATGCTGGAACTGAACCATGTTTTTCCGTTTTATGAAGTGGTGGTGTGCGGAGAAAAAACAATGAGTAAACTTTCAGAGTTAGAACAACATTTTATTCCCAATAAATTAATTTGTGGTTTGGTAAATCAGTCTTCAGACAAAACGATTTCATTAACAGAAGGAAAATATGTTCAGAACAAAACAATGATTTATGTTTGCGTAAACAAGACTTGCAGATTGCCGCATGAAGAAGTTTTGCAGGCGGTGGATGAGATGAGACACTGATTACACGAATTTGCACAGAAGAAAAAAATCTGTGTTAATCTGTGTAATCTGTGGCTATATCCTTATTTTTGATTTCAGAAAAAATGAAAAAAGATATTCAACTTCCGGAGGTTACAGAAATTGCAGTTGCTGTGGTGCAGGAAACAAATGATGTAGGCGAGGAGAACTGGTATGCCTATTTTCTAAACCTCAAAAATGTTACCGTTACTAACGTGCTGGTTACTTCGCGCGGGTATGGAACACTTGATGGCGAAGAAATAAAAACATCTACGCTGCGCCACTTTCTGGAAGATGTTCCTTCAATGCGGAGCGCGAAAATTGAACTGATTATGGAAAATGTTTTTGGGTTGAGTAACGAGTATTGGGTGAGTTTTTACATCGGCAAAACCATTTACGACAAGAAGTATATTTTTCTTCCCGAGAGTATTATTAAAGACAACTTCACACACATTCCTATTCTTGAAAAACAAGGAGTAATGATTCGCTGAATACAATGTTAGAAAACATAAACATACACGATATTTTGTTTCTGGATATTGAGACGGTACCCGCTGTTGATGGCTATTCAAAGCTTCCTGATACAATGAAAGAATTGTGGAATCACAAAGCAGGATTTCTAAAAAAATCGGAGGAAGATACACCTGAAACACTTTACAATCGTGCAGGAATTTATGCTGAGTTTGGGAAAATTATTTGCATAGGTGTGGGCTTTTTTAATCCCAATGTGAAAAAGAAAAAAGAGTTTCGCATGACTGCTTTTTTTGGGGATGACGAAAAAATTTTGCTTCATGATTTTGCCGCCTTGTTGAACAAACATTTTAATTCACCCGAACATTTGTTGTGTGCCCACAACGGTAAAGAATTTGACTTCCCTTTTCTTGCACGCAGAATGCTTGTACACAAAATAAAAATTCCTTTCATCTTAGATGTTGGCGGAAAAAAGCCATGGGAAAATACACTGCTCGATACCATGCAGCTGTGGCGTTTTGGTGATTACAAACAATACACTTCATTGCAGCTGCTGGCTGCACTTTTTAATATTCCCACACCTAAAGATGATATGCAGGGCAGTGATGTGCACCGCGTTTACTGGAAAGAAAAAAATCTGGAGCGCATTGCCACGTATTGCTGCAAAGATACATTGACCGTTGCGCAGATTTATCTTTCCTATAAGGGTGAAGAATTATTGAAGGATAAAGAAATTGTATTAGCATTGTAAGCCACTAATTACGCGAATTTGCACTAATTAATTCATGATAATTCGTGACAAAAAAATAAAGTATGAATATTGAAAAATTACGAAAACTCTGCCTCTCACTTCCGCATGCAACGGAAGATGTGAAATGGGGAAATGATTTATGTTTCTGCGTAGGCAAAAAAATGTTTTGTATAACCGGCTTATCCGGAAATTTTAAAGTTTCGCTAAAGGTGCGTGACGATGAGTTTGATGAACTTTCTGTTTCGCCCGGAATTATTAAAGCGCCTTATGTTGCCCGCTACAAATGGATTTTAGTTGAAAACGACAGCCGTTTTTCTGAACGCGAATGGGAACATTACATTCGTCAGAGTTATGAATTAGTGAAAGAAAAATTACCTCAAAAAGTATTAGTCACACTGTCTTAAACTATCCATGGAAAAAGAATACAAAAACTGCCAGAGCTGTGGTATGCCACTTAAGCGTGATGAAAAAGGCGGAGGCACAAATTTAGACGGAAGCAAAAGCGGGATGTATTGCAGCCACTGCTACGAAAACGGAAAATTCACAATGCCTGATATGAAAGTAACTCAAATGCAGGAACGGGTAAAAGGCAAACTAAAAGAAATGGGATTCCCCGGTTTTCTGGCAGGTTTTTTTACCAGGGGAATCCAAAAACTTGAACGCTGGAAAATGTAAGGGCATAAAATTTTATGCCCCTACATTTTATCCTTTATTTCCTGTACCGAGAATTAGTCCGATAACACCACAAGCCAGCGACTATAAAATGGTGTTTACTACGATGTCAACAACCAATAATTTGGTGGTGTACATGTCAACAAAAAATGCCTCAAACGACAGGTCGTAACCCAATACAATCAGAAAACTGAGAATAGCACCGGTCATCAGTCCATCCATAAATGAGCGTTTGCCCATTTTGTCCAGCACAAATGCCAGCATAAGACTCCAGCAAAACTGCCATGCAGCCAGAATAGGCAGGTCTGGTGGATTTTTCATTAAACCATCATAGGCGTGTGACATCTCACCAGCCATCATATCCATTAATAACATTCCGAAAACAACCCAGCCACCTAAAAATAGGAGTACTGTTGCGGCTACTGCGCCAAGTAAAACTTTTGTATTCATGATTTGGGATTTTAAGCCTCGCCTGAGGCGAGGGCGGTTTGTGAAGCAAACCTATAAAAATATAATTGCCGTCCTAAGGGGTTGAGAACCATTTTATCAACCGTTAAAGGTTGAAATAGCTTCGGGTAAATAATTTTTGTTTAGATGAAGGGCTGTTTTTCACAATTTTTTATTTTTACAGGAAAATTTATTCCCATGACTGAAGATAAAACAACCCTTCTTGAAAAAGAAATTACCCGTCTTAACCTTATTATAGAGGCTTTGGTTTTCGAAAATCAGGCTCTTAAACGTGGTTATTCCATTTCCGAAGCAGGCAACGCACCTCCTAATCTTAGTTATTCCGTTTCCGAAAAAGGTAATGGAATACCTAACGATAGTTATTCCATTGCAGAAAAAGTTAACGGAACACCTAACAATAATTATTCCGTTACAGAAAAAGGTAATGGAATACCCAACAGTAGTTATTCCATTGCAGAAAAAGGTAATGGAATAACTGACGTTAGGAGCCCTATTGTAGAAAAAGGAAACGGAATAACTGACCTTGGGAGGCCCCTTCCAGAAAAAATTGACCCTGCATCAGGTGTCGTTTACAGGATTAACCAAAAACTAAGGGCAATGGAAAAAGGAAAAGTAAAGCGTAGCGGAAGCATAAACAGCGCAAAGCTGCTCATCCACTTCCATAACAAAAGCAACAGCGACCATCCAACGCTCAGGAAGCTCACCGGCCTTTCCGAGGGCGGCCTGGGAAAGATGATCATGTCGCTTACCAAAAGAGGATTGATAGTTCGTGACGGCTGGCAGAAGTTTGCCTTAACCGCAAGTGCAAGAAAATTGATGGGTGAGGCGCTGGGGTAAACCCTACGTCACCCTGAACTTGTTTCAGGGTCTTTTCAGAGAGATGCTGAAACAAGTTCAGCATGACGGTAAGCCTACTCTATTATCAGCTTCTCCCAAAACACCACTTCCTCCTTTTCTTTTACCCTCAGCAGGTAAACACCTTTTGAAAGATTTAAAGGGATGGTTGATGTTTGCCCTTGCACTACGCTCTGGCTGACAAGCCGCCCAACCCAATCATAAACCTCAACCGATAACTGATTACCGGTTACCGATAACTGCTCAACAGTAATTTGGTTGCCGGCAGGGTTGGGGAAGATCTTAAGTTTTGGTTTTTCTGTTTCGGGGATGGCGGTGGTGGTGTCTAAGGTTACGGAGACATCGTCAAGGTAATAATAGCTACCATAGTAATTAGTTGTCCCTATAGTATCCATTAAAATGTCAGTATGATTATTATCAAAAAAATTCCCAATATTAATATAGATATACGATTCATCTGATATAAATGAGCCTTCTATTGTTATCCAATTAAGAGTATCTGTAATAAGCGAATCTGAATAAATGTGTGCCCAATTATTAATTGGTATTACATTATTTGAATTAAAGTGCTCCGTTGAAAAAATTACCCCTAGTTTATTACAAGATGAATTGCTTTCAAGATTTGTTCTATTTACTTTCATAGAAAATAGGTATGGTTTGCCGATTATCATTGGTTCACTTAACTCTGTAGAAATACATTCTCTGGCAGTATTTTCAAATGAGGCATAGGCCCAAAAACCAGCATAGGCATAACCATTTGTTATATTCTGGTATCCAAACACATTATTAGGAATTGATACGGCTTGATCTCCGCAAGTATTAAAATAATCTGGACTCCCCTTACTCTCCCACCACCCAAGTAGAGATGTTTCAACTTGACTAAGATTGCTAGGGCAGTTGTTATACTCCTCAAAACTCGGATTCGGCACCAAATTAACCTGCGCCTTTAAAGAAACAGCCCAAACAAAAAGAAAAGCAAGAGTGAGGAGGCGCATAAAGCAAAGCTAATACAATTAGCTAATTATTTACCTTAGCCCCTCTTTTAAAAAATCATGGCGCAGAAAGAAACCCTCTTAGAAATAAAAAACCTTGTCACCGAGTTCAAGACCGATGACGAACTGGTGAAAGCCGTTAACGACATCAGCTTTACCCTTGCCCGTGGCGAAACCATTGGTAT
>CAMDBK010000093.1 GCA_945889235.1 Chitinophaga pinensis | reverse complement strand
TATGGAGTATTGAGTTTGCGTAAGGCTTCCTCCATTGCACGACTCTGTGCATTGGTGCGGTAAAGAATGGCAAATTCCTTATCCCTGCGCTGTAGATTCATTTTTGTGCTGAATATGGAATTAGCAACCATCGCTCCTTCCTCGTTATCAGTAAGCGCACGCATTACTTTTATTTTTGCTCCTTCAACATTGTGCGTCCATACTTTTTTATCCAGTTGCTCTTTGTTGTTTGAGATAATGCTGTTGGCAGCATTCACAATCATTTTTGTGCTCCGGTAATTCTGCTCCAGTTTAAAAGTATGTAGGTCGGGATAATCTTTTTCAAAATTTAAAATGTTCTGAATATTCGCACCACGAAAGGCATAGATACTTTGCGCATCATCACCTACCACACAAATATTTTCAAACAGCGAAGCCAGTTTTTTCACAATCACATACTGAGAAAAATTCGTGTCCTGATACTCATCCACCAAAATGTATTTAAACTTATTCTGATATTTATAAAGCGCATCCGGAAAGTCGCGCAGCAGAACATTGGTATTAAAAAGTAAATCATCAAAATCCATTGCGCCTGAATTAAAACAGCGGGTGTTGTATTTCAGATATACCTCGCCCAGCAAAGGCTTTCCGCTGCTGCGGTCCTGCGAAACAATTTCCGAATCATTCATGTAAGCCTGTGGCGGAATCAAACTGCTTTTTGCGGCAGAAATTCTGCTCAGTACCATTCCGGGTTTGTAAACTTTTTCATCAAGGTTATTTTCTTTCAATATGCTTTTAATAAGACTTTTGGAATCATCTGTATCGTAAATAGTAAAGTTAGATGGGTAGCCTAATTTCTCGGCTTCAAAGCGAAGAATTTTTGCAAACACACTGTGAAAAGTTCCCATCCATAGATTGCGCGCTTCGCTGCTCCCGATAATGGTTTCAATACGCTTACGCATTTCACGCGAAGCCTTATTTGTAAAAGTAAGTGCAAGGATATTGAACGCATCAACACCTTTATTCATCAGGTGAGCAATGCGATAGGTAAGCACTCGTGTTTTCCCTGAACCGGCTCCTGCAATAATCATTACCGGACCATCTGTGCATAACACAGCTTCGCGCTGGTTCTCGTTAAGTTCCTGTAAATAGTTGGGATTGTTCACGGGTTCAAAAGTAGAAAATGTAGAAACACAATGCTTGTGTTTTAAAAAATAATAGAGGCGCGATGTTCGCGCCTCTTAAATCAGAAACAAACAGAGACACGAGCATCGTGTCTCTACAAAATAAAATCAGAATGAATAACCAGACCAACTACGGCTGTCAACATCGTAGAGCCATATTTTTCCATTTGCAAAAGAAAAACGGAACATATCGGATGTTACTGCATTTGATGGAAATGAAACACTTGCTTTATAATTTCCTTTCAGGTCACAGAGATAAACTTTTTGGTTTTCGTAATCAAGCACACCCAGCTCTTCTCCTTTTCTTCCTGTAAACACCACAGTAGTACCATTGAGTGAAGAAGTTCCTGACGGAATATTTTTCAAGTCAAATGACTTTGATTCTTTACCGCTTTTTCTTTTATATGTTTTTATACTTCCATCGATGTAATAATAAATCATCTGCTTTCCGGAATCAAAAGCACCAACACTTTGAAAGTCGGGTTGATGCTGTCCGCTTAAAACTATTTCTGCGTCTCTTGGCTCACCGCTTGCATTTAAACTATAGGCAAAAAATCCTACATCACCTGCCCCGTTTCCTTCCAGCTTTGCTGATTTTGAATTATACCAGAGTCCGCGCACATCAACTCCAGTAGTTCCATTGTATTGTAAATTTCCGCTTTGCGAAAACGTTTCAAGCGGATAGTCAGCATTTCCGGCAATTACAGCATAATATACATGCTTATCGGAATTCCAGACTACAGCACAACTATTGGTTCCGTCTTCTCCTTTAAATTTTAGTGTAACATCTTTTTTAGCTGTATAGCTGTTTTGGGCAATTGCATTTTCTAATCCTGCAAACAGGAATAAAACAACTGCTGAAGTAAAAAATATTTTTTTCATAATTATGGTGTTTGTTGGTTATGAAGCGAAGATATAAAATATGCAATTACAAAAAAGTAATTGTGACAGAAATCATCTATTGTGTAATAGAGACATAACCTGTAGTCATCCAAACGGAGTCATCATTAAAAAATGAAATTTTATACTCTCCGGGCTTAAAAAATGAATGGTGGAAATTCACTTGTTTATTTTTAGTACTCAGTTTTATTTCTTCTTCATGAGCATGCTCTGTATAGCTGTTACTTTCTTTTTCTTTTTTCCAGATATCAACAGTGATTGCATCTGTGTTTAAAGGCTTTCCGCTTTGCAAAACAACTTCAACATAAGCACCTAAATCACTCATCTTAAAGTTTGTTTTTTCATTAACTATTTTTCCTTCTTTTAATTGTTCGCAAAAAACAACTTTTATATCATCGTAATACAAAACCTCTTTTGCCTCTTTAGTATCAAGGATATTAATCTTTTCCGAAATTTTTTCCTGCTCAACCTTTTCTGTCTTTTCAGCAACTACTTCTACTTTTTCCGCAGTCATCTCAACTACTTTCTCCTTTATTTCTTCCTTAACCAATTCTTTATTTTCTTCTGCTTTTATCTCTTTCACAACTTCAACCTTTTTAACTTCAGGAGCAACAATTTTTACAAACCCTGAAGCAAGAACAATGTTATTATTGCCGAATACAGCAACGTTATATTCACCGGGTTTTTTAAACGTATATTTTTTCGCTTCCCAGTTTTTATTCTGGTAAACTTTCATTTCAACTTTATCCGTTTCCTTGGTGTTTTTTTCTTCCACCAGAAAAAATATGGCAGCAAAATCAAACGTTGTTCTTCCATTATTATATAAAAAAACAAGTTCAGTTCCTTTTTCTGAGAAGGGCCATGTGTCTGAGCTTCCTTTAGGTTCGCCCATTTCAGAATATCCGCGACAGAAATATATTTTTTGTGCAGAAAGCGATAGAGAAAAAAGGCAAAGCAGAATTACCTGAGTAATTTTCAAACTATTAATAACTACTTTTTTCATTCTCTTTTTTTTAAAGTGCCCGGAACGAGATTCGAACTCGTACACCTGTAAAGGCGCCACCCCCTCAAGGTGGTGCGTCTGCCAATTTCGCCACCCGGGCAGCAAGGCGGCAAAGTTAAAATATTTTGCACAGCAAATAGTAATTGCAGTATTTTTGCACGAACTAAAAAAACATAATCATGGAACCTTGGCAAGACCCAACTGTTTGGTTTATTCCCGGCTTTCTGGCGCTTATTTTCATTGAGCTTTACTTGAGCAATAAAATGAAGTTGAATGTGCATGTGCCTATCGACAGCATTTCAAGTATAGGAATGGGATTGGGTTCGCTTGCCATTGGTGTATTTGTTAAAGCGGCAGCTTTTGGAATTTTTACCTGGCTAAATCAATTTGCAATTTTCCCTGCGTTACGTGAAATAAATGTAATGAGCCTGTCAGATAATTTAAGACATTGGTGGGCATGGCTTATTCTACTTTTTCTGGATGATTTCAGTTTTTACTGGCATCACCGCTTGAGCCATCACATTCGTATTTTGTGGGCTGCGCATGTTAATCATCATTCTTCTGTGAATTACAATTTAGCTGTTGCACTGCGCCAAAGCTGGGCTGAAATTCTTTACAAATACACATTCTGGTTGTGGCTTCCAATTATTGGATTTCCTCCGTTGATGATTTTAATTATGATGAGTTTCAGTTTGATTTACCAATTCTGGATTCATACCAAAACGATTAATAAACTTGGTTTTCTTGAATGGTTTATGAACACGCCTTCACATCACCGTGTGCATCACGCAAGCAATGTACGTTACCTCGATCGCAACCACGCAGGTATATTTATTATCTGGGACAGGTTGTTTGGAACCTTTGCGCAGGAAGTCGATTCAGAGCCGGTGGTTTATGGCTTAACCAAAAATATTCACACTTATAACTTATTCAAAATAGCGGGACATGAGTTTGCTGCCATTGGGCATGATTTGAAAAGAGCACCTGATTTCAAAACCAAATTGAAATATATGTTCATGCCTCCTGGATGGAGTCATGATGGTTCATCTAAAACTTCGGATGAATTAAGAAAGGAACAGAAATTAGTCTGATGGTTCGTCACCCTGAACTTGTTTCAGGGTCCTGTTGTGAGATGCTGAAACAAGTTCAGCATGACGATTACAAATTACGCTGCTTTAAGCTTCGTAATTTTTGCTTTCTCTAATTTTTCGTGTGCAAAATCCAGCGTGATATTCACTGATTTTATTTCCTTTTGTGAAGGAAGTTCAAACATAGTATCCAACAAAATGGCTTCGCAGATAGAGCGCAGGCCGCGGGCTCCCAGCTTAAACTCAACAGCTTTGTCAACGATAAGTTCCAGCACTTCTTTGTCAATTTTTAAATCAACACCATCAATCTTGAATAACTTAACGTATTGTTTGATGAGTGCATTTTTAGGTTCCACTAAAATTCGCTCGAGCGTATCTTTTGTAAGCGGGTTAAGGTGGGTAACAATAGGAAGCCTTCCGATTAATTCAGGGATAAGCCCAAATTTCTTCAAATCAGGAGCTGTGATGTATTGCAGGAAATTAGTCTTGTCAACATTCTCAGCGCCTTTGTCTTTGGTATAACCAATAGATTGTGTAAGCATGCGTTTTCCTATAATTCTGTCGATGCCGTCAAACGCGCCACCGCAAATGAAAAGGATGTTGCGTGTATTTAACGAAACCAATTTCTGTTCCGGATGTTTTCTTCCGCCTTGCGGTGGAACATTTACTGTTGAACCTTCCAGAAGTTTTAACAATCCTTGCTGCACCCCTTCACCTGATACATCACGGGTGATGGAAGCGTTATCGCCTTTGCGCGCAATTTTATCAATCTCATCAATGAATACAATTCCGCGTTCTGCTGCTGCTACATCATAATCTGCTGCCTGCAACAAGCGCGAAAGAATGCTTTCCACATCTTCGCCCACATAACCGGCTTCAGTTAAAACTGTTGCATCTGCAATGCAAAACGGAACGTGTAATAAATTAGCAATCGTACGCGCCAACAGGGTTTTCCCAGTTCCTGTTTCGCCCACCATAATGATGTTTGATTTTTCAATATCAACATCCTCGTCTTTTCTGCCTATTTTCTGGGTAAGGCGCTTGAAGTGGTTGTAAACCGCCACTGCCAATACCTTTTTCGCCTCATCCTGACCGATAACATATTCATCAAGATATTTCTTTATTTCTGCAGGTTTCAGCAGGTTCAGATTTGAGAATTGTCCTTTTTCTTTACCGCTCATTTCTTCGCGGATGATGAACTGGGCCTGTTCAATGCATTTATCGCAGATGTGACCGGAAATACCGGCTATAAGAACTGCTGTATCGCGCTTGTCGCGGTCACAGAACGAGCATTTTATTTTTTCTTTATCCATAGGTTTTTATGAATGAGGGAACTGTAAAGGTATAAAACTATAATTTAATAATGTAATTATACCCTGAAATTGTGCAGAGGGTTCGGCAAGCTCATAAGAGGTTATTAACAACGTAGTGTTTACTGTAAGAAAATCTCTACCCAGGCAGCGGCAAACGAACGGTTTCCCTGACTTGCGTTTTCCATTACTTTGCCGTCAACTTTAACCGAAACATAAACGCTGTCGGCAAGAAGTTGCAGTGTATCTGCACATGCTGCTGTATCAAGACAAAGCTGGCTTTGCGCGGCAACAGATATTTTGTTGGATTGTGAGGCTTCAAAACTGTAGGTCCAGTTTCCGGTTGAAGGCATGCGCTCAATAAATGTTGAGTTTTCGTCCCAGTAACTAATAGTACAAGTGTTACAATCTACTTTGTATTCAACAACATATTTGTTTTTGTTGCAACTCACAAGACCTACAACTACAAATAGAGACAAAAGAAATTTCTTAATCATTGTGCAGATTATTTTTCTTTTCTTACCAATACCTCATCCAGCATACCGTAGGCTTTTGCTTCTTCAGCAATCATCCAGTAATCACGGTCGCTGTCGGCTTCTACTTTTGCAAAATCCTGACCTGAGTGTTTGGCAATAATTTCGTACAATTCTTTTTTCAGCTTTTGAATTTCACGGGCTGTGATCTCAATATCAGAAGCTTGTCCCTGTGCGCCACCCATTGGCTGGTGGATCATTACACGTGCGTGTTTCAATGCAGTGCGTTTGCCTTTTGCTCCGGCACACATTAACACGGCACCCATGCTTGCTGCCATTCCTGTACAGATAGTAGCTACATCAGGAGCGATATATTGCATGGTATCATAAATTCCAAGACCTGCATAAACAGAGCCGCCCGGTGAATTGAGATAAATCTGAATATCTTTTTTAGGGTCAGTTGATTCCAGAAAAAGTAATTGCGCCTGAATGATATTTGCAATCTGGTCGTCAATTCCTGTTCCTAGGAAAATAATACGGTCCATCATCAAACGAGAGAAAACATCCATTTGTGCAACGTTTAACTGGCGCTCTTCAATAATATAAGGAGTCATTGCGCGGGTGTAATCATCAAAATAATGACTGCTGATTCCTTTGTGTTGTATGGCGTATTTGCGAAATTCGTTTTGCATGTTTTTATGTGTTTATGTGTTAACGTGTTCGTGTGTTCACGTTATTGAGCGGCTGCTAAATTATAGAATTCTTCCTGAGTAACTTCTACTTTCTGAATGTTAAATTTTTCTTTGTAAAGCCCTAAGGTTTTTTCGTCATACATCTTGTCATTCACCTTGCGGATTTCATCTTTATTTTTCATGAAGTTTACAATCATGCTTTGCAATACTTCTTCACCCGGGTCGGGCATTCCAAAATATTCAAACTGGCGCAACACTTCCCTGCGGATACCTTCTTTCAACTCATCTTCACTCACCGCAATCTGGTTTTCAGAAATGACTCTGTTTTCTATCAGTTGCCATTTCAAGCCATCTTTGTAGCTGTCATATTCCTGTTCAATCTGTTCTGCTGTCGCGCCTTTTTCATTGATGACAAGCAACCAGCGTTTCAAAAATGCATCGGGTAAAGTAAGATTGGTTTTCTTCAACAATTCCAATACAATATCATTCTTCAACTTGCGCTCGCTTTCTACTTCAAAATATTTTTTGATGTCTTTCTCAATTTGCTTTTTCAGATCATCAATTGTTTTTACATCGCCAGCAGGATACATTTTAGTCAACAGTTCCTCATTGATTTCAGCCGGTTCAAGATGTTTGATGGCTTCGAGTTCAAACTTGAATTTCTTGCCGGCAACGGTTGCTTCCTGTTCTTTAGTAATACCCAACATTGCAGCACGGTCGGTATCATTGTCGCTGATTTTTTCAGGTTCAACAATTGTGTTCGCACCTTTCTTTAAAAGCGATAAAGTATTTCTAATGTTATCATCTTTCACACGGGCAAGTGCAACATCGGCATGACTTGTAACTCCGCCCTCAACAACGTTTCCATTGTCATCCACTTCAGTAAAAATTCCGTGGAGCAAATCATTTTCTTCCGCCATTTCCACCTCCACTAATTTACCGTTGCGCTTGGTGATGTTCTCAACCGCTTTCAGTAATTCTTCTTCGGTAACTTTTATTTCGTAGAACTTAAAAGTCTGTGCATTTGAAATGTCTAACTTAAACTCAGGAGCAAAGCCCAAATCGTAAACAAAACTTAAATCAGCAGGATTATCAAAATCCACCTTGCCTGTTTTTTCGCTGTTAGGGATTGGGTTTCCGAGAATGTTCAGTTTTTTTTCGCTGATATAATTGTAAAGACTATCGGAAAGAATTTTGTTCACCTCTTCGAGCAACACGGATTTGCCGTACATCTTTTTCACCACTCCGAAAGGCACTTTGCCCGGACGGAAACCGGGCATGGAAGCCTTTTTCTGATGTTCTTTCAACGCTTTATCTACCTGCGGAAGATATTCGTTTGCTTTGAGGTCAATAACGATGCTCCCGTTCAGAGCATCTGTTCTTTCTTCTTTGATATTCATCAATTGTGTCATTTCTTTAGTGCGGATGAAGGGACTCGAACCCCCACGCCTTTCGGCACCAGATCCTAAGTCTGGCGCGGCTGCCAATTACGCCACATCCGCATGTGATTTTTTTGAACAGGGCGCAAAGATAGATTTTTATTGAAACAAATAAGATTTGTATTGGAAATGATGGACTGGGCAGTTTGGTGGGGTGGCTGCGCTCTCTATTGCAAGCTTTGGTCAGCGGGTTGGCTGGCGGGGCTTGTAATTGTGAGTGCAACGGGTTGGACGCCTTAAAGAAAGGATACCTCAAAGCTGCCTGGAGCAGGGCTTGGGTTCTGAACGTTTAAAAAGGGTTTATAATCGGCAGGACTGATTGTTACAGTTATTTCCTGACCGGAGTTAAGTGTTAGACCTGTGCCGGGGTAACCATCACCGGGATTATTGGCAGCATAAAAGTATAATTGGAAGCCGGGGGCAGAAGTGTTTTTGATTTTGATGGTTATGCCGGGTATCCAAGCTGGGTTTGAGTTGCTGAGAATATTTATGATTTGTCCGCTATTGACTGTGCCTATAAATGGTGCGACATGGAGCAAAACAACATTGCGGGTGATTTCAAGACCTGCGGAAATATGGACATTGGTTTCAACTTTTGTTTCGTAGCCGAGTTTTGACCAATACAAATCGTAATCATTTGCTGACAGATTGGAGATGCCATATTTGCCACCGGTAATTGCGGTTGTTTCGTCAACTTTTTGAGGGTTGCCTGTTAGGGTTAAATAAAAAGCAGCACCTACCAACGGAACATCTTCTTCATTTTTAATTGTTCCGCGGACTTTGGCAGTGGTAGAGCCGAGGTTGATGATTTCGCGGGAGAAGTAGTAGCCTTGTACAAAATCAGGTGCGGTTGCTTTTACGGTGTTTACCATTCTATCCATCTGACCTTTGAGAATGATGTCGATAATCTCACGGATGAGCAACCTGATGTTTGCAACGGCTTGTTTTTTTGAAACGGTGAAGGAGCGAGGGTCTTGCATGGAGGAGCGGTAGAGGTCAATGGCGGTTTGAAGGTCGGTAACATCGGTGGCGGTATAGCCAAAGGGACCTGCGAGGAGAATATTTGAATTGGCTTCGTCATGGATGATTTGGCAGATATCGTCCACTTCTTCTTTTTTAAAGCGGTTTAATTGCGGCAGGGTGAAGGTTACTTTGCCTCTTAGCACGTTATTATTAACGCCTGTGGCATAGGCGCTGACTGCATCTCCACATTTGAGGGCGATGTTGGACATTGTTACGCGGATGAGATTGGTATCGAGTGTTACGTCTTTTACCGAGCGGGTGACTATCTGGTCGAGCTGGTCGATGAGGATGAGTTTGTTTGCTGCGGTGGTTTGCACTCCGGCAAAGGCGGGGATGCCGGAGGTTGGGGCTGGATTGGTAGTGCAGTAGTTGAGGGTTGTGCGGATCATGTTTGTGCGGTTGGCTGAGATTGTTTCCATTTTGTTTTTGTTTTTAGTTGTTGGTTTATAGTTCTTAGTTATTGATTATTTGGGACGGTTCAGAGATAGGTGTTACGTTGTTAGTTGCAAGAAAAACGGTGGCTGTTGCAACGGTATTGCTCGCTCTTGCGGAACTATTGCTGCCTCTTGCAGTGGTGGTGTTCTCTCGTGCGGAACTGTTGCTGCC
>CAMDBK010000092.1 GCA_945889235.1 Chitinophaga pinensis | reverse complement strand
AACCGGTTCTAAAATGGATGAGGTGATTTTTGAAGAATTTAAAGGAACGGGTAACAGTGAAATGCAGCTCGACCGCAAACTCAGCAACAAACGTTTGTTCCCATCAATTGATATTGTAGCATCGTCTACAAGGCGCGATGACTTACTGGTTGAAAAAGACCAGTTGCAACGCATTTGGATTTTGCGCAATCACCTTGCCGATATGACTCCGCTGGAAGCTATGGAATTCCTGCGTGACCGTATTAAAAACTCACAGACCAATGAGGAGTTTTTGATTTCTATGAACAGCTAGAATTGAAGCATGGCTAAAAACAAACAAGCCATATTAAAAACTGAAAAGCCGTTTCCTGTTTGGGCAAAATTGCTTTTTGTTTTTCTGTTTATTGTTTACGCATCTGTTTTTTTAGCCCGGCAAATAAATTTTATTACTGCCGATTTGGGCAGGCATATTACTAACGGAAAAGTTTTTGTTGAAACCGGAAAAGTAATTTCCACTAATTATTATTCTTATACCGAACCGGATTTTCCTGCTATCAATCACCACTGGGGTTCGGGAGTAATATTTTATTTTGTTCACCACTTTTTTGGTTTCAACGGGCTTTCAGTTTTTTATGTATTGACCGTTATCGCTGCTGCTTTATTTTTTATAGCAGCTACACTTAAGTTTGCTGATTCACGGCTTGTTTTTTTTACTGCAATTCTTTCTGTTCCGCTTATTGCTTACCGCACAGAAGTAAGGCCCGAAGGTATCAGCCTTTTTTTTGTAGGATTGTTTTTTTTCATTCTTATTTTGTTTCGTGAAGAGAAATTCAAATTTATTCCTACGCTTATTTTATTAAGTATCGCTCAACTCCTTTGGGTAAACAGCCACATTTTTTTCTTCATGGGTTTTATGCTTTCAGGATTTTTTCTTGCTGAGGAATTCCTAAACAATAAAAACAAAGAGAAGATTAAACAATACTTTATTTTACTGGCAACTCTTGTTGTTGTATCACTTATCAATCCGTTTTTTATTAAAGGGCTTCTCGCGCCACTTACCATATTTAAAGAATACGGTTACATGATTGCCGAAAACCAAAGTGTACTTTTTATGCAGGAACGATTTAATAACACTGAGTTCTTTCATTTTGAAATTCAGGCAGTGATTCCACTTCTTGTTTTCACCTTACTTATTATTCAAAAAAAAATAAAGACAATTTTGATTTTGCTGTTGCCATTTACAGTGTTTGGTTTGCTGGGCTTTATGGCTGTGCGCGGCATTCCATTATTTGCACTCGCTGCTATTCCTACCGGGGCTTATCTTTTGAAATATCTTACTGAAAAATATGTTGCCGGTGCAAAAAAAATAGTTTTCACTTCATTGAGTGTAATTGCCATACTTATTGTTGTTACAGGATTCCAAAGCGGTTATACCACCAATAAAAAAAATAAAAAACCAAGAGCAGAATACAAAGAGCCCTCCTATTTTTCTCCTATAAAATACACAACGGGCACAGGGCTTTTTCCGGAAATGAATTTATCAGCTGAGTTTTTTTTAAAGAACAACATCAAAGGTCCTGTTTTCAATAACTACGATATTGGCGGCTACCTGATTTACCATCTTTACGGAAAAGAAAAAGTATTTGTTGATAATCGCCCCGAAGCTTACAGTGTTGATTTCTTTAAGCAAACCTATATTCCTATGCAGGAGAAAATGGAAAAATTCCGGGAGGTGGAACAGCGCTATAATTTCAATTGCATCTGGTTTTACCGCCATGATAACACTCCATGGGCTCAACCTTTTTTATTGCAACTGATTGAACAACCTGATTATGCTCCGGTGTTTGTTGACCAACTTACTATTATGTTTCTGAAAAGGAATGAGCAAAATGCTGAACTTATTAAACGCTTTGAGTTACCTAAGAGTATGTTCCGCTCTGTGCCCGGATAATTAAAACTCAACGAGGAACCCATTCTGTGGGCATTGCCATAATTATTACTCCAATAATAACAACAACAGCACCTGCAAGGCGTAACATTGTGATGGGCTCGTTGAACCATAATACAGATGCCAGATATAACCCGACAATGGTGAGCGAAAAGAAAATAGTACTTGCAACCTGTAAAGAAACATAGCGCAACGATTCAGTAAATAAGACAGAATTAATTAATCCGAATACCAAGCCAATTGCAAGCCAACCCCATTTTTTCATTGGCACATTTTCGTTAAGGGCTGAGTATTTAAAGCCTATGTTGGTTAATATGTTAGAGATGATGGCACCGGTGAGTAGTATGGTTTTCATAGTTTGATTTTTTTCAAATATACAATTTACTTATTGGCCTCTATTTCCATTATTATCTATTGTTGTAGATTTATTCTATTCCCCTTTCAATTCTTTCTTCATAAACGAATATGCTTTTTGCAGAACTTTAGCATATGCGGTGTCTGTAAAGCTTTCTGCGCTGCCTGTTGACTTGTTTACAAGGATAAGTGTAAGCTGTTCATCCTGAGTAAAAGTCAGGTCATACAACATTAAAAGATGATTGAGTTTCGTTGTGTTTCTCATATTGTGCAAAGCTATAAAGAGAATTGTTAGTGATAAACTGTTGATATTTAAATACTCATGTTTTGGAATATCAATGTATATACCTTAAATTTCGCAGTTAATTCATATAAACTTATCTGATGAAACAGTTTTACTTTTTAAGGTTTACAGGCATTACAGGTGTACTGCTGTTGACTTTTTTTATTTCGCTGAACAAGGCGAATGCTCAAACCACCCTGCAATCTACAACAAAATATGTGCGGGTTGATATTGGTCATGGAGGGCTTCACTGCCCTTTTCTTGGACCTGAATTCGAGAAAAAAGTAAAGCAAATGGGTAATGTAAATAATTATAAAGCTAATATCCAACAAAGCTACGCAACCTTTGAACTACCAGCCACCATTCCTGTTTCTAGTGAAGAAATAAGACAGGTTGCAATAAAAGTAGGATATCCAGATGCCGATGTAAGTGTGGTAATTTCTGACACAGCACCTGTTAATCAGCAATAGAATTACGGGATGCAGCTGAAACAGTATAAACTAATTATAACTTTAATTGCAACTGCAGCGTTGTTTGTGCAGCCTGTTTTTGCGCAGGTGACTTCTACCTTTATGCGCACGTTCAGCGGAGGCGGAATGAACGGAGGTTTGGCGCTGGAAGCAACAAGTGACGGTGGATTTATTGGAACAGGACAACACGCAAGTTCAGGTGCAGGAGGCTGTGATTTGTATGTTTATAAAGTAAACGGATGCGGTGATCCGGAATGGTTTCGTACGTATGGAAGCGGTGGTGATGATGGCGGTAAATGTATTCGTCAGACACCTGATGGTGGTTATGCAATAGCAGGGCTTACAGGTTTTGGTTCGGGCGGGTATGACCAATGGCTGATAAAATTAGACCCGCTTGGTAATATTCAATGGAACCAGATTTACGGAGGCGGGAATAGTGATTACGGGCTTTTTGTAAACACCACCAGCGATGGCGGTTATATCATGTCCGGTTTCTTTGATGGAATGGGTTATGGTGGAGCAGATGTTTCATTAGTAAAAGTTGATGCTGCCGGAGTTACACAATGGGTGAAAATTTATGGCGGTGGCGGTAGCGACTGGGGTGATTATGTGGAGCAAACACCTGACGGTGGATACATTGTTACAGGCTATACCGACAGCTTTGGAGCAGGGGGACCTGATGTGTATGTAATTAAGGTAGATGCTACGGGAACGTTGCAATGGTCAAAAACGTATGGTTCGGGAGGCGATGATTCACCGCCCTGGAGCAACTTGGGATGTATTACTCCGGATGGAGGTTATATCATTTGCTCACATACTAATGGAGCAGGTGCAGGAAACTTTGATTTTCTTGTAACAAAAACAGATGCTGCAGGAAATGTACAGTGGGCAAAAACGTATGGCGGAGCGGGTGAAGAATCGTCACGCCACATTGAGCCTACACCGGGCGGTGGTTATATTGTAAGTGGCTACACCAGTTCATGGGGTGCCGGTGGTTATGATGCCTATATTGTAAAGATTGACGCAGGTGGAAATCTTGAATGGTCAAAAGTTTATGGTGGAGGCGGAACCGACAGGGCTGTTGGAGTTAGAAATACGGTAGACGGTGGTTATTCCATGTCATTGCTTTCATCCAGCTTCGGTGCGAATTATTTTGACCCGGTGTTTATGAAAACAGATAGCGTGGGTTATGTAGGCTGCAATGAGTTTGTACCGGCAACTGTTGTAAATGATTTTGTTCCTACGGTTACTTCCCCTCCAACCAATTCGGGAGTACCAGGCAATGCAAATTCAAGCCCTAACCTTACTCCGGGCATCTGGGTTCCGGTTGATAATTTTTTATGCTTTGAGTGTGTTACAGTTCCCACATTTGTTGCCAGTGATACGATAGCCTGCCTTGATGAAAGCATCGATTTCTATAACACTACAAGTGTAGGTCAACGGTGTTATGAAGAATGGGAAGTTGATGGAGTTGTGGTTACCGGAATAGATACAATGACCTACATTTTTACAGTTCCAGGAATTTATACAGTTAGCCTACTGTCGCGGTGCGGATTGAGTGCAGATACCATCAGTGCATCGGTGCTGGTTATTCCTGATCCGGTTGCTGATTATACTTTTACAAATGAATGTGTGGACACTGTTATAACCTTTACGAATGCCTCCACTACCCCGCCTTTTATAACGGTGCTGACACAAAGTGAATGGGATTTTGGTGATGGTAGTCCGGTTATAATAGCCGGGGCTCCAACGTATCAATACGCTGCAGCGGGAACTTATAATGTATCGCTTGTTGTTAGCAATAACGAGGGTTGCACCGATACTGTTGTGAAAGCGGTTACAGCGCATCCGATGCCCATATCTGGATTCTCTTTTGCAGATGTTTGTGACGGAAACCCTGTAAACTTTACGGATACATCCACTGTTCCTACGGGTGCAATAGTAGCGTGGGACTGGGACTTTGATGATGGCAACACTTCCGTAACACAGAATAATGCGTATTCGTTTTCTGCTCCGGGACAGTACGATGTTATATTGACTGTAACTACTGACAGCAGTTGTGTTGATTCATTCACCTATCCTGTAAATAATTTCCCTGTTCCCGCTCCGGACTTTACAGTTGCTAATTCATGTTTAAATGTGATTAGTACGTTTACTAATACGAGCACTATCTTTTCAGGTGTAATACAAACCAATGCCTGGGATTTTGGTGATGGCGCTGTTTCTGCGCTGGCAAGCCCTACTCATTTATATGCTGCTGACGGAAGCTATACCGTTAAATTAATTACCACTTCAGATCAGGGCTGCGTTGATTCCATCAGTAAGATTATTTCTATCAATCCATTGCCGGTAGCTGATTTCAGTTTCACGGATACCTGCAAGGGAGTTAATGTTCAGTTCAATGATTTATCGGCTGTGACTTCTGCTAACATTGTGCAATGGGACTGGAACTTCGGTGGAAACGGAACTTCCACGCAGCAAAGCCCGACACATGCGTTTACACTTCCGGGAACATTCAATGTTCAGCTTCGTGTGGAAACTGATTCGGCCTGCGCTGATTCAATTACCTACGCTGTTATTGCGCATCCAATTCCGGTGGCGGCATTTAGTTTTGATGACGAATGTTTTGGTGATGTAAATGATTTTGTAAGTCTGTCAACCGTTACTACAGGAACTATTGCTGTTTATGACTGGGACCTGGATGCAGGCATGATTGCTACGCAGGATACTTCGGTTATTTATGCAGCAGCGGGACAGTATAACATTACCTTAGATGTTACCACCAACTTTGGTTGTACCAACGCTGTTACTCATTCACTGAACGTTTACAATAATCCTGTTGCTGATTTTGCAACAGCTAATGTTTGTCAGAATGTGCCGGCTTCGTTTAATGACGGCTCCACTTCCCTATCAGGAAACATTACCGACTGGGACTGGGACCTTGACGATGGTACATTGTTAAACCTTGGTTCAGGTGCTACATTCCCGCATAATTATGCTGTTGCCAATACTTACAACGTTGAGCTGATTGTTACCACCCAATACGGCTGTGATGATACCATTGTAAAGCCTTTAGTTATCCACCCGATGCCGGTTGTGGATTTTTCATGGGATACAGCTTGTTATAATTACCCAACTTCGTTTACAGATTTATCAACGGTTACTACCGGAGCGGTTACGGGCTGGAACTGGAACTTTAACGGTACACCCGTTTCGGGGCTAGCTAATCCGCAGTTTACATTTTCACTGGCGGGCTTAAATGGTGTAACATTTACAGCCACTACCGACAGCGGTTGCAGTATAACCAACGACCATTCGGTGCTGGTGTATAATTTACCCGAACCTGAATTCAGCTTCAACAGGGTTTGTTTTAACGACACTACTTTTTTTACCAATACCAGCAGCATTGTCAGTGGCAGCATAGCGTCACAACTGTGGGATTTTGCAGATGCCGGAGCAACTTCTACCCTGCCTGAGCCTTACCATATTTTCAGTGCGGCAGGTTTTTATGATGTAACATTAAGCAGCACTTCGGCTGATGCCTGTGTTGATTCAGTTACGCATTCGGTTGAGGTTTATCCATTGCCTGTGCCTGCTTTTTCGGCTGTTCCGCTTAATGGTTGTCAGCCGTTGCGTGTTGATTTTACTGACCTGAGCACCATTGCTGCCGGATATGATATCAACCAATGGCGCTGGGATTTTGGTATTACCCCTCCTGCTATTTCGGGCTCGCCCAACACCTTCTTTGTTTACGATACTGCGGGAACTTTCACCGTTACGTTTACTGCAACCTCAAGCGACCAGTGCGCTGTAACCATTACAGTGCCTGATTTAATCACCGTTTACCCGAAACCAAATGCAGCATTTACTTACGAGCCGCAGCCTACCACCATTGTGTATCCGTTTATCACGTTCACTGATTTATCGTCTGTAACTCCGGGCAGCATTGTAAGCTGGGGTTATGATTTAGGTGACAACACCTCTTCAACCGACCCAAGCCCTACCCATCTTTACCGCGATACACTGACCTATTATGTAACACAGATTGTAACTACCGACATGGGTTGCAGTGATACCGTTACCCACGCCATTGTTATTGACCCTGAGTTTACCATTTATGTGCCCACTGCTTTTACACCGGATGATGACGGAATGAATGATATTTTCTTAGTGGAAGGTATCGGCATCAAACACATCAAACTGCGCGTTTACAACCGATGGGGCGAACAGTTGTTCTTCTCTGATGACCTAAAACACGGCTGGAACGGCAGGAAATTCAACACCGCCACTAAATTAGAAGAAGGCGCTGTGTATGTTTACTTTATTGAGATTACCGATGTAAACGAACATACGTATGAGTTTAAGGGAACGGTTACGTTGATTAGGTAATTCTTTAATTTGTCAATTTGATAATTTGACAATGCGTGCATGGGCTGTCACCCTGAGCGTAGTCGAAGGGCAAAGCATTTTTTTTATTTACTCTCATGAAAAGAAGTTTACTCCTTATTTTCTTTTTTCCTTACTTCTCATTTGCTCAGAATGATTGGGCTCCGGTGGGTGCTAAGTGGAATTACACACTACCAAGCATGGAAGGCCCTGAAGTTTATAATCAAACAATTGAATCCGTGTCAGACACAATTATTCATGGAATAGATTGTAGAAAATTGAGTGGTGATTTTGGTGGTTGCTCTCCTATGAATAATTATACTTATGTCTATTCAGATAGTGAGAAAGTATTTTATTATAATCCTGTTCTGGATACTTTCTTTCTACTGTATGATTTGGGACTAAACCCTAACCAATCCTATACAATTTTCATTTCAGATTTTAATTTAGATTTAGATTCTATTGTTGCAACTGTTAATGATACTTCCCACCTTGAAATTAACGGACAGTTATTAAAAGTTCAAAATGTAAGTCAAACTGGGAGCATGTATTTTATAGGTACTCAAATTATAGAAAGAGTTGGTGATACTTATTTTTTATTTCCTCAATGGGGAGCGTGTGACCCGGGAATAAGTGGATTGAGATGTTATCAGGATACTGCTATTGGTTTATATGAAACAGGAATAGTTCCTTATTGTGATTATACTAATGTAGGAATAAACGAAAATGAAACTTCTGTTCTTGAAACCTTCCCCAACCCCGCCCACGATTTCCTTTACCTTAAAACTACAGGCACAACACAAAAAGAATTAAGCTATCAAATCCTTGATAACACCGGCAGAACACTACTCTCGGGCAGAACAGAAAAGGAGATTAATGTGCAAGCACTTTCACCCGGCTATTACCGTATTGTTTTTGAAAATATAGAAAACAGAGCGTTTATTAAGTTCTGATTAGCCCCTCCCCACTGTGTAATTTGTGTGTAATAAGTGTGTAAACAAGTTTACACATGAGCAGATAATTTTGGCCGCCATGACAGACAGGCTAGCCATAATAAACCAACGTGTTACTGAATCAGAGAAAGAAATAGTAGAAATAGCCCGTATTCTAAATCTTAAACGCAAAACTATCTATAACTGGCTTAATAATCCCACGCTTTCAAAGGATAAAATAGCCCTGCTGGGCTATGCCATAGGATATGATTTCTCCATTGATTTTGCCGACCTTAAAGGCTACCATTTTAATTTTGAAAAGAGGCAATATAGAGTTGGCGAGCCGCTTCCCGTGTACGGCAGTATTGCAAAGGAAGACTTTATCGCGCTTAAAAAAGAGGTAAACGATTTAAAGCAAGAACTAAAAGCTATGCACAATAAGATGGACATTTTACAGGAAACAGTTAACCGTTTAATCAAAGGCATGAACTAACCCATCATGGTAACCACAACAACAAATAGCATTAGTCCATCTGCAACCGGCATAGCTTCTTTGGTTCAATACCTCACGACCCGAAAAACCCGTTTTCTGAAACTGAGTCGCCTTATTGCGGGCTATTGCATCGCTGAAGCCTCCACGCTTCATACCCTCGCGACCTATCAGGTTGGTGAAGCTTCACTGCTTCAATATGCCGCGAGCCATCAGATGGGTATAAGCATCATCCCCTTCACTATGCCGCGGGCTATCGGGTCGGTGAAGCTTCAGCAGTTCAATACCTCCTGAGGTATCAGGGTAAGTAAGCTTCGCGGGTTCAAAACCTCGTAAGCTATCATAGCAAAGACCAATAATTGAATTTAAGTAACAACCATAACATATTAATTAACAAGAACTAATATAATTATTAACCACTAAATTTAAACACAATGGAAATTACATGGCATTACCTCATCAACCAATTTTTAAACGCCACCATAGGCAATTACAAAAAGGCACTCAAACTAAGCAACTACCACGATGCGTATCTGCTTAAAATGATGACCGATAGTCCGATGGACCCCGATTGGACTGCGCTTTACAACCGCTATCATCCCTTTCATGTAGCCTATGTAGATGAATATACCAAATGGAAAACAGCTGGCGGTGTGCAAAAAGGACAAACCCTGAATCTTGACCAACTGATGGTATTGCTTATAACCAAAACAGGCAGATGGGATGTAGCGGTGCAAAATGTGGCTGGATTTGAAAAAGGAACAGCCAACTATCTTACCATCTTTCCGATGGGATACAAACCCTTTAACAGCGGAGCAAAAACAGCACGGGTAAATGCAGTAAAAGTATTAGGCGAAACCCTTGCACCCTTTGCAATGGCAAACCCTGCTATACTTATCATTAAAAACGATGTAGATTTGTTTTACACCACCCTTGACA
>CAMDBK010000091.1 GCA_945889235.1 Chitinophaga pinensis | reverse complement strand
AGTTAAATAAAACGCTGAATAAGATGACAGCAAAAATGCTGAGCGATTATAACAACCAGAAACAGTTTACTGAAAATGCTGCACATGAATTACAAACCCCGCTTGCTGTTATTAAATCACGGATTGATTTGCTGATACAATCAAAAACCATTTCAGCCGAAGACATGGAACAGATTCAGGAGATTGAAAAATCTGCGAGCAAAATAGCTCACCTGAATAAAACACTATTGCTGCTTTCAAAAATTGAAAACCGGCAGTTTGAGGAATCAAAACAAATAGAGTTGCGTTCGTTGATTGATAAGGTTATTTCAAATTTTGACGACCATATCAAAAGCAAAAACACAGTTGTGAAGAAAATATATTCTGCTCATCCTGTTTTGCAACTAAATCCTTTACTGGCCGAAATTCTTTTTTCAAATCTTATTCAAAATGCTATTCGCTATACCAGTGGTGAAGGTTCGGTTGATATTGAAATAACAGAACATTCATTTTCTATTTCCAATCCCGGTACTTCGTTGAAAGGCAATGAGGCGCTGCTTTTTAACCGCTTTGCTAAATTTAATTCCTCAGCCGATTCGCTGGGACTTGGTCTGGCAATTGTAAAACAGATTTGTGATTATTACGGATTTAAAATTGAATACAGCTATCCTGGAAACAGACATTTTTTCATTATCAATTATTAGTTAGTCTTCTTCAAAATTAAAACACAATCACACTATATTTTTACATCAAATTTTAAAACAAAAAAAATGAAAAACTTATTATTAATTGTGCCGATAATGGCAATCGCAAGTTGTGCAGATGCACAAAAATTAAAAGAAACGGAAGTGCCTGCAGTGGTAACAGCTACGTTTCAAAAACTTTATCCCGGTGTAACAGCCAAATGGGAAAAAGAAGACGGAAACTATGAAGCCGGCTTTGAAAACAAACAAGGTGAAACCTCTGTTCTTATTAATGATAAAGGCGCTTTGCTTGAAACAGAAAATGAAATTGCTGTATCAGCATTACCGAAAGCAGCAACTGATTACATTACTAAAAACAAGCCCGGTGAAAAAGTAAAAGAAGCTGCAATGATTATTGATTCAGCAGGTAAAAAAATGTATGAAGCCGAAGTAAAAGACGGTGATTTACTTTTTGATGAAACCGGCAATTTTATTAAAGAAGAAAAAGGTGAAGGAAAAGAAGATAAAGATTAATTGCCTGTGAATAAAGAACAAAAAAATGCGCCCTGATTGTCAGGGCGCATTTTTTTTTGTTCTTTATATAGTCAAACTTCCGGTTTTGAGTTGCAGTTTTTCAAGCGCGTTCTGGTTTTTGTCCCAGATTTCCATTTCGCGCTCTAAACTTTTTTTAAGTTCATTGTAGCGGTCAAAAACAGAATTATCTTTCAACGCTTCCTGATAAAAAACGGGATCAAGAAGGTTCTCGTCCATTTCTTTTATTTGTTGTTCAAGATGTTCAATTTCTTTTTCATTTTTTTGAACAAGATTTTGAGCATGCTTCAGTTCCTTCTCTATTTTTTTCTTTTCCTCTTGTTCGTGTCTGGTTTCAAATTTCTCTTTTTCCTTTTCCTTTTTCTCAATTCCGTTTGTTGCAGCTTTTACTTCTAACTGAGCAAGATTTTGAATTTTGCGTGAAGCAAGGAAAGCCTGCAAATCACCTATATGTTGTTTAACAGTTCCATTGCGAAATTCATATACTTTATCAGTCAGTCCTTGTAAAAAATCACGGTCATGCGAAACAACAATCAATGTTCCGTCATATTTTAACAACGCACTTTTCAGCATTTCTTTTGAGCGCATGTCTAAGTGATTGGTAGGCTCATCCATTATCAGCAGGTTATAAGGCTGCAACAATAATTTACAAAGCGCCAACCGATTTTTTTCTCCTCCCGAAAGCACTTTTACTTTCTTGTCAACCGCATCACCACCAAAGAGAAAAGAACCTAATAACCCGCGCACATTCTTGCGTATATCACCTTCCGCCACATCATCAATAGTTTGAAAAACTGTTTTTTCCGGGTCTAATATCTCGGCCTGATTCTGGGCGAAATAACCAATCTTCACATTGTAGCCAATGGTGAGTTTGCCATCATACGATTCAACGCCTGCAATAATTTTTGAAAGTGTTGACTTTCCTTCACCATTCTTCCCGACAAATGCAATGCGTTCTTCACGCTCAATCATAAAATCAACCTTGCTGAAAATGGTTTTCTCGCCATAACGCTTGGCAAGGTTTTCTGCTTCCACCACCACTTTTCCCGAGCGCGGTGCAGGCGGAAACTTGAAGCGCAGTGTTGTATTATCTTCCTCATCCACTTCAATGCGGTCAATCTTGTCCAGCTTCTTGATTAAACTTTGCGCCATAGAAGCCTTGCTGGCTTTTGCGCGAAATTTATTAATCAGCATTTCGGTGTGCTCAATGTATTTTTCCTGATTAGCAAAAGCCGCCTGCTGCTGCTCTCTGCGCTCTGCACGTAACTGAACGTATTTTGAATAATTGGCTTTGTAATCGTAAATTTTTCCTAATGAAATTTCAATCGTGCGCGTGGTGATGTTATCGAGGAAAGCCCTGTCGTGCGAAACCAGCACCACCGCACCATAATAGTTTTTCAGAAAATCTTCCAGCCATTGAATTGATTCAATGTCAAGGTGATTGGTAGGCTCATCCAGCAACATAACGCTGGGCTTTTGCAACAGAATTTTTGCAAGCTCAATGCGCATGCGCCATCCACCGCTGAATTCATCGGTCATGCGGGTTAAATCTTTTCGCTCAAAACCCAAACCGAACAAGACCAGTTCAATATCACTCTGCATGGTATAGCCGCCAATCAGGTTGTAGCGCTCATTGGCATCGTTGAGTTTTACAATTAAATCAGAATACGAATCGCTGTCATAATCGGTACGAATGCCCAACTGTTCATTGTAATGCTCAATCTTTTTTTCAAGTTCTTTTGCCTCAATAAAAGCGGTTTCTGTTTCATCAAAAACAGTTTTACCAACATTGTGCTTCATTTCCTGCGGAAGATAACCCAACGTGCAATCATTCTGGATAGCCACTTCGCCCTCAGTCGGTTGTTGTTCACGAGCCAGTATTTTCAACATAGTGGATTTACCCGCTCCGTTTTTTCCGGTCAAACCAATACGGTCTCGCGAGTTGACAAGAAAAGAAACATCATCGAAAAGATCACTACCGCCAAATTGAACCGAAAGCCTGTTTACTGAAATCATTTTTTATTAAAACCTGTCTACCGTTTTTTTAACAGGGGCGCAAAAGTAATCATTTGAAGACTTGCTTAAGAACAGTAAATTAAAAATTACATTTGCCGATACTAATTCCTTGTTAAACTGACAAAATACCTTCCCCGTATAAAATTAAGATAACCAACTCTTTTACATGATATTCTTGCATAAGAAACAACGATTTATTTTATGAAAAAACTGAACAAAATTATTTTTATTGACGATGATGAGGCCACTAATGCCTACCATAAAATTATGTGTCAAAAAATTGGCTGTGAAGACAACACCTTGTTTTTTACCTGTGCGGAACAAGCTCTTGGCTACCTAAATAAAATTGAAAATAAATATGATTTTCCAGATCTTATTTTTGTTGATATAAGAATGCCTCAATTAAACGGGCACGAGTTTGTAGATAAGGTTCAGGATATATCAGCTTTCAATAACGAGCGAACAACCATTGTGCATCTTACTGCTTCATTAGATATCAATGATATTATTAAATCAGATGAAAATCAAGTAGAGCATTATTATTTTAAACCAATTAAAGAACTTGAACTTGTTCAATTGATTGACGAGGCTTTTTGAGTATGAAAAAACTGAACAAAATTATTTTTATTGATGATGATATTCCAACCAATGAGTATCATAAATTCATTTCAGTAAAAGCTGGCGTATCCAATGATACGCTTTGTTTTGATGCAGCCGAAAGCGCTTTGGAATACTTGAAAGACATACGCTCGAAGTATGATTTTCCGGATCTTATTTTTATTGACATTAATATGCCGGGCATGAACGGACATGAATTTATAGATGCGGTGCGCGGGCTTCCCTATTTCAATGAAGAGCGCACCGAACTTGCTTATTTAGCTACCACCATGACTAATGAAGATGTTTCAAGCTTTGCCGGAAATGGGATGAAATATTATTATTTTAAAACCATATCAGCCGTAAAACTATGCCAGATTGTTAAGGAAATTTTTAAGTTAGATTTTATTGACAAAAGAGTTCCTGTTTACGATCATCGGGGAAAAAGGCCATGAAGAAAAAACTTAACCTGATTTTACTCGTTGATGATTATGAAGGAGCTAATTTTCTTCACAGGAAAGTTATTCAAACTGCCGGATGCGCAGAAAATGTACATGACGAAAAAAATGCGGAAGCAGCACTTAAATTTTTACAAACTAAAATAAAAGACGAGTACCCGCATCCCGAAATTATTTTCATTGACCTGAATATGCCCGGAATGAGTGGCTGGGATTTTCTTAAAGAATATCAAAAACTTACACGAGAACAAAAGTGGGGAACGCTGATTGTGATATTAACAACCTCGCGCAACCCCGATGATGAAGCAAGGGCCAAAAAAAAACATCCGAATACAATTTTTATGAATAAACCACTGTTGCGGAAACCATTGGATGAAATTCTGAAAGAATATTTTTCAAATAACTTCTGAAAATTTTCCGATGTTTGAAGTCGGATGCGTGAAACAAATCATTTACTAATTGCAGGAAGAATCGGTTTAACCGTTTCAGTTGTTGGGTTACTTGTTTTAGTTGGATGGCAGTTTGATATTGATTTTCTGAAACGTGTTACTCCAGGATTAGACGCTATGAACCCCGTAACAGCGTTGGGATTATTATTTTCAGGATTTGCAATTTTCTTTTTTTCTAACACTAAAATTCATTCATTTTTTAGTTCCGGTTTAGCTTGCCTTTTAATTTTAATTGGCATTATTAAACTTTCAGATTTTATTTTTCAAACAACTTTTGGAATTGATGAATGGCTATTTAATCAGCAAATAACAAACGAAAAACTTTCCGGAGCCATAAGCCGCATTGCTCCTTCTACAGTAATTAATTTTATACTAACGGGTATCAGTCTTTTACTGAGTACCGGCAAAAAATCCGGAAGTAGAATTACCGCCAATTATCTTGCTCTGGTTATTTTTCTTATTAGTTTGTTTTTTACGTTGGGCTATACCTATTCAGTACCTGAATTCAAGAACGTTTTGGCAACCTATCCTATGGCAATTCATACAGCAATTTGTTTTCTTCTTATCGCATTCTCTATCTCCCTGCTCAATCATGACCATGGTTTTATGAAAATATTTACCGGAACTGATTCAGGCGGATTTGTATCACGGGTGTTTTTGCCTTTTACGTTCAGTATTGCCCTGCTTATTGGTTTCATCCTTCTTTATCTGCTGTATTATTATGCCATCAGTTCCGAAATGGTTATTGCTTTAGGTGCCGGGAGTGTTACAATTTGCTCTTTTTTTATTTCGTGGTATATGGCTGCCAGAATTAATCAGGTTGACACCCTGAGAGAGAATGCGCAAAATGATTTACTGGAACTGAACAAAGAATTAAATCAAACCAATGAACTGTTTTTTAAATTTTTTAATTCAAGTCCGGTGGCTACTGTAATCAGCAATATCAATGACGGACGCTTTGTGCATGTAAACAATGCTTTCTTAAAATTATTTTCATTTTCACACAAACAAGTTATTGGAAAAACATCTGTGGAATTAAAAATGCTTAATCAGGAAATCCGATTATCCATTTTAAAACAATTTCAGGAAAACAATTTTATCTTCAATGACATGGAGATTACACTTTTTGATGCCCATGGAAGAGCAATAGACCTCCTTTCTTCGGCACAAAGAATAGAAATAAACAGAGAGTTATATTTGCTTAACACCCTTGTAGATATTACAGAAAGAAAAGCAACTGAACAGCAGATTATTAAAAGCCGCAAAAGCCTTAACGATGCACAGAAATTATCAAAGGCAGGCAGCTGGGAATTTAATCTGCGAACTCAAGAGTTATTCTGGTCTGAAGCGCTCTACTCAATTTTTGAAATGGAAGAAACTCCTGCTGATAAACTGTATGAAGCCTGCAGAAAAAAAATCCATCCCGATGATATTCTAAGTCTTGATAATTCAATAGCCCTTGCAAATGCAAAAGGTGAAGCCGCAGTTTATGAGCACCGGATAATTTGCAATAACGGAAGCATTAAATATTTATTCGGGCTTGGTGAAGTAATAAATGATCAGAACGGAAATCCGCTTTGGCTTAGGGGAACCACACAGGATATTACCGAACGTAAATTTTTTGAAACCTCATTAAAAAACACCCGCGACAGTCTTTCTGTTGCTCAAAAAATAGCTCATTTAGGCAGTTGGGAATGGAATATTAAAACAAACGAAGAACATTGGTCAGAGGAGCAATACAGAATATTTGGTTATGAACCTAATGAGGTGGCAGTAACCTATTCTCTGTTTCAAAATGCACTGCATCCCGATGATAAAGCAGCAGTGCAATTTGAAGTACAACAAGCTTTAGATGGCACTAAGCCTTTTTTTACTGAATACCGAATTATACGTAAAGACGGAGCTGTGCGAAACATTGAAGCAAAAGGAGGAATTGAGTTTGATAGTGAAGGTAAACCTGAGAAAATGAATGGAACAGTATTGGACATTACTGAAAGAAAAGAAACAGAGGAAAAACTCAAACAGTATTACATTCAATTAGATATTAAAAACAAAGAACTGGAGCAGTTTGCATTTATAGCTTCACACGATTTGCAGGAACCACTGAGTACCATCAGCAGTTTTACGGATTTATTGACTGAAGAATATTCCCCCACGCTGGATGAAAACGCAAATACGTATATCCGCTTTATTTCTCAATCGGCAAACCGCATGCGTAGCTTAACAACAAGCTTACTTGATTATTCGCGCCTGGGAAATAATCGTTTTCTGCAAGAAACCGATTGCAACGAAGTATTAAAAAATGTGACTGAAAATTTATATGCTACTATTAAAGAAAATAAGGCCATTATAAAATCCGGAACACTTCCTGTTTTACAGGCATATCAGGCAGAACTTGAACTTCTGTTTCAAAACCTGATAGCCAATGCAATTAAATTCAGAAAAAAAGATGTTAGCCCTGAAGTATATATCAATTGCATAAAAACAGGTGATACCTGGCAATTTTCATTTGCAGATAACGGAATAGGAATAGACAAAAAATATTTTGAAAAAATATTTCTACTCTTTCAGCGACTTCACGGGCGTGATAGTTATAAAGGTTCAGGTATAGGCTTATCGCACTGCAAAAAAATTGTGGAACTTCACAATGGTACTATCTGGGTAGAATCAAAACCGGGTGTGGGCAGTATTTTTTATTTTAGAATACCCGAACAGCGAAATTAATTTTCGGAATTATTAAGATGTTGGCAGTTTTTTTGCCACAGATTACACAGATTTACGCAAATTGTATTCACAGATTAAAATGAAATCCGCCTTCAGGCGGATAAAAAAATCTGTGTAAATCTGTGTAATCTGTGGCAACAATTTTTTTTAACTCTATGGATAGACTCTAATTATGTTGGTTTGCCAATTAATTTATAATTCCGTTAATTTTTCTCAAACTTCGCAATTAAATCGCTTTCAAAAATCAGTTTTCCTTTCTCAGGATTCTTAGCAAGTTCAAGCATACATCTGGCAACGGTTTCAGCTTCTATGGCTTTATATTTTTTAAGTGGCCCTGCAAATAAAAAACCGGTAGCCTGCATAAAAATTTTACCAACGGTTTCGCCTGCGCGACTTTCTTTTCTATTGCCTAAAAGCATGGATGGGCGCAGAATACAGAAGCTGTCAAAATTTAAAGCGGCAATGGCATTTTCAATTTCGCCTTTTGTACGCAGGTAAAAATTAGCGGAATTTGAATCAGCGCCCAATGATGAAACCAGAATAAATTCTTTAGCTCCCTGTGTCTTTGCAGCTTTTGCCAATTCAAAGCAGTAGGTATAATCCACTTTACGAAAATTTTCTTGTGAGCCAGCGGTTCTAATGGTAGTACCCAGACAGCAAAAAATAACATCAGCCGAAAGACGCTGCGAAAAATGGTTTAACTCGTCAAAGTCAACAATAATTTCCGATACTTTTTCATTGTTAGTTCCAAGAGGTTTGCGGGCAATAATTTTTATGCGGTCAAAAGCTGAACTTTGAATAAGAAGTTTAAGAATCTCACTACCTACAAGTCCGCTGCCGCCTGCAACTAATGCTGTTTTTCCGTTCATTTAATGCTGATATTTTCTGCTAATATAGTGTATATTTGCTACCCGAAAAATTGGAAATAAAATGACTCAGCACACCATTACTGTAAACAAAACAGGACGCTATTACACCTCAGGAATTTTAGATGAGAACACAGAAAATGTGTGGCTGGTTTGTCACGGCTACGGACAACTTGCCGAATTTTTTATCAAACATTTTCAGGTTTTGGAAAACGGAAAAACTTTTATTGTTGCACCTGAAGGACTTTCAAAATTTTATTTAGATGGCGTGAGCGGAAGAATGGGCGCGGCCTGGATGACAAAGGAAGACAGAGAAAACGAAGTTTCTGATTATCTGAACTTCATTAATAAAGTTGTAGAAAAATTATTTTCCACAACAGATTTTACAAAAGTGAAATTAAATGTGTTGGGCTTTTCGCAAGGCACAGCAACCATTTGCCGCTGGATAGCACAAACTGATATTAACGTAAATCGACTTGTACTGTGGGCAGGAAGTTTTCCGGTGGATGTGGATTTAGCCGTTCATGGAAACCGTTTTCGCGCTATTCCGGTTACTGTAGTTTACGGTCATCAGGATGAATATTTGGAATACCTGAAACCCGCGGATTACAAAAAATTTCTTGACACAGCAGGCTTCAGCTACAACATTGTTACCTTTGAAGGCAAGCACGAAATGAATTCGGAGGTGTTGAAGGAAGTAGCAGTTGAGTCCATAGTCCATAGTCGATAATCCACAGTTTGTCACCCTGAGCGTAGTCGAAGGGCACTTATCAATCAACAATTAAAAATCAACGATATGAATTTAACCGACCAAATAAATACCGACATAAAAAACGCTATGCTGGCAAAAGATGCTGCTAAACTTGAAGCATTGCGTTCCATCAAATCTGCTTTGCTTCTTTTAAAAACTTCTGCTGAAGGACAAAGCGAAGCAACCGAATTAAAAGCTTTACAAAAAATGGTAAAGCAGCGCAAAGAAACTGCTGAAGTTTATATCGGACAAAACCGCAAGGAACTTGCAGACGTTGAATTGGCGCAGGCTGCAGTAATTGAACAATATCTTCCGAAACAAATGAACGAGGATGAATTGAAATCCATTCTTCAGAATATAATTACAACAGTTGGCGCCTCCTCACCTGCCGATATGGGAAAAGTTATGGGTGCTGCAACCAAAGAACTAAGCGGAAAAGCAGAAGGAAGTTTGATTTCTAAAATTGCAAGAGAGTTGCTGAGTAAGTAATTTCGTCATGCTGAACTTGTTTCAGCATCTGAGAAATAAGATTCCGAAACAAGTTCGGAATGACGTTTAACAATCTACTTTTTTCTTCTCGTTGCAAACTGCACCAACTCAGTCAACGAAGTTTTGTAATTGCTTTCGCTGAATTCATCCAACATCTTTAATGCTCTGTTCTGATACTCCAGCATTTTTTGTTCTGCATAATCAATACCACCTTTCTGTTTCACAAATTCAATTACCTCCGCCACTTT
>CAMDBK010000090.1 GCA_945889235.1 Chitinophaga pinensis | reverse complement strand
TTATTAACGTTGATTATACTGTTTGTTGCACAAATTGCTTTTGCACAAACACCCAAACAATTTACACACGACCCTGCAAAGTTTCTGGTTGAAATGCAAACGTTTCTTGAATCATCAAATGAAAAAGAAACCAAAGAATTCTTTAAAATATTTACACCTATATGGGAAGGCACTGCCCTATCAGATGCACAGCGTGAACGTATTTATACCTTCTGCGAAACGTTATTAAAAAAGAGAAAAAAAGCATCGGATTTTAATTTGTATTTACAGGCAATCGTAAATTTTGTAAAGTACGAACAGGCTCCAGGTAATTTCGATCCTTGGATGCTTTCACTGGAAAAAACAATTGAGAAAGAGGCGCGTGGTGGCTTTTCAAAATACCTTGAAATAAGCGCAGGACTTTTTAAGGATAACACCTTGTATGAATCACGTGCCGTGCGCTGGGCTGCCGACAATAATAATTATGTTTTTGGTTTTGATTCTATTCCGGTTATCAGTTTTGAAGCACTTACACTTGCTTGTCATACCAAAGGAGACAGCTCTGTGGTAATAAATACAAAAGGAAAATATTATCCCACCGAAACACTTTTCAGAGGTGAGAAAGGAAGAGTTACCTGGCAGCGTGCAGGCATGGAACCTGATAAATGTTTTGCTGAGTTCGGAGCTTATAAAATTGATGTTACAAAGTCGCAATACACTATTGATTCAGTTACGTTTCATAATCCCGATTATTTTGGCGAGCCTCTTTTTGGAACGCTCACAGATAAAGTGAAAGCCAACGTAGATGAAGACAATGCATCGTATCCGCGTTTTGATTCGTATCTGGTGAATTTGAAAATAAAAGATTTACAGAAAAACATTGATTACGAAGGTGGTTTTTCCATGCATGGTGTGAAATTTATCGGCTCGGGAAACAAAGAGAATGATGCCGTATTAACTTTTAGATGGACTAACCCTGATACAAAAATTGAGTACAAATTAATTAAAGCAAGAGCAAAAAGTTTTGTAATTAAAAAAGACAGAATAACAGCGGAAAAGGCTGCTGTTACGCTTTACTGGGAGAAAGATTCATTGTTTCATCCGGGGCTTGAAGTTAAATTTAATATAGAAACACGCGAACTGGCGCTTATCCGCAATGAACAAGGGATGGGAAAGACGCCTTTCTTTGATACGTACCACAAAGTTGATTTATACCTGGAAGGAATTTACTGGGTAATTGATGACCCTGTGATTGGCATGAGAATGATTAGCGGTGGCGCGGAAAGTAAAGCCCTGTTTGAATCTGCCAATTTCTGGGATGATTTCCGTTACAGTAAAATTCAAGGACTTGATGACGTAAATCCATTAATTAAAATCAAAAAATATTCGGAACTGCGTGGCACAAAAATTCTGAATGCTTCTGATATTGCAGGGTATTTTAAAGTTTCAGATTCGGAGATGCGCGGAACACTGATGCGCCTCTCTACTATGGGGTTTTTAATTTATGATATTGATAAAGATATTGTAACAATTAAAGACAGGCTTTATGATTACATCAACGCAAAATCCAAGAAAACAGATTACGATGTTTTACAGTTCAATTCTGTAATCAGTAAATTCGATAATGCTTCTATTAACCTCTTGAATTTTGATATAAAAATTCGTGGTGTTTCACAAATTTTTCTCAGTGATTCGCAGAACGTATACATCTTCCCGCGTGAGCAGGAGGTGATACTACAGAAGAATCGTGATTTTACGTTTGACGGAAAAGTGGTGTCAGGAAGGTTTGATATTTTCGGAAAAGAATTTGCCTTCAATTACGATGAATTTAAAATTGACATGAAGAAGATTGACTCACTACGGATGAAAGTACCGGAAGGCGAGCCCGATGAATTTGGTAAGGTGAAATTAGTTCCTGTGAGAACAGTGTTGCAGGATCTGGAAGGCGAAGTATTAATTGACCATCCGAATAATAAATCGGGGCTTGAGGATTTTCCTAAGTATCCTTTGTTTACCAGTAAAAGGGAGTCATTTGTTTACTACGATAAGAAATCAATTCAGCGCGGAGCCTATGACAAGCAAAGGTTTTACTTTAAGCTGAAGCCTTTTTCGGTTGATAGTTTGGATAATTTTACCAAGGAAGGACTTGCCTTTGATGGTGAATTTGTTTCGGCAGGAATTTTTCCCGACATGGATGAAACTCTGAAATTGCAACCTGACTTTTCACTTGGTTTTGTAAAAGAAACACCGGCTGAAGGTTATCCTGTTTATGGTGGTAAAGGTCAATACTCGGCAACAATTAATCTCAGCAACCAGGGATTAAAAGGAGATGGCTCTTTAGATTATCTTACATCTACAACCAAGTCGAATGAATTTATTTTTTATCCTGATTCAATGAATGCAACAGCGCAGGATTTCATACTTCGCCAACAGGCCGGAGGTGTTGAATATCCAGAGGCAAACGGTAAAGATGTTTACGTTCACTGGGAGCCTAAAAAAGAACATTTCTTTGTGAGTAAAATAAATACGCCAATAAATATGTATACGAATCAAAGTGTACTGCATGGCAGCCTTGACCTTACGCCAACAGGTTTGACAGGTAATGGTAATATGGAGTTTGTTCAGTCAGAACTGGCATCAAGAAAATTTGAGTATAAAATGGAAACTTTTAATGCAGACACTTCAGATTTCAAGCTCAAGGGAACTGATGCAGCATCACTTGCTTTTTCAACCAACAATGTAAATGCAAAAATTAATTTTAAAGAACGCTGGGGTGAGTTTCAATCAAATGGACAGGGCTCGTTTGTTGATTTTCCTGAGAATAAATACATCTGCTACATAGACCAATTTAAATGGTTTATGGACAAAGAAGATATTCAGATTACAGCCGGCACCGACCAGAAAAGTATGGAGATGGGAGGTTCTAAATTTATCTCAGTACATCCCGCACAGGATTCACTTCAGTTCATTGCACCTTCAGCGCATTTTAGTCTGAAAGATTATACCATTGCTGCCGAAGATGTTAAGAAAATTGATGTGGCCGATGCTGAAATTTATCCTGATGGTGGAGATGTGTTAATTCTGAAACAGGCGCGTATGCAAACGCTGGAGAGTGCGAAAATACTGGCAAACCGCACAACAAAGTATCATAATTTTTATGATGCAACCATTGATATTGCCTCAAGAAAAAGTTATAAAGGAAAAGCTACGTATGATTATGTAGATGTGGCCGGACAAAAGCGCGCCATAAAATTTGATCCGCTTACGGTTGATTCAGCTTTTCAAACCTACGGAAGAGGTGAAGTAAAAGAAGAAGAAAATTTTACACTTAGTCCTAATTTTAAATATAAAGGAACAGTTGAATTGTATGCGAGTAAAGAACACTTACGCTATACAGGAAGCACACGTATAGTGCATAATTGCGAAGGTATAGGCTCAAGCTGGCTGAAATTTGATGCTGAAATTGATCCGAAGGAAATCTTCATTCCTATTGAAAAAAATCCGCGTGATGCTGCAGGCAAAGCAGTATCAACAGGTGTAGTATTGCAAAAAGATTCAACACGGATATATCCAACATTTCTTTCGCCTAAAATTAATACAAATGATATAGATATTATTTCAGCAGAAGGTTATTTGTTCTACGATAATCTCTCAAAAGAATACCGAATTTCAAATAAAGAGAAACTGAAAGGCGCTACGGTCCCTGGAAATTTCATTAGTCTTAGTGAAAACTGTATTGCATCGGGGCAGGGAAAAATTGACCTCGGAATTCAACTGGGACAGGTTGAACTAACGCCTGTTGGATATGTGTTTCACAACATGAATAATGACTCAACAAAGTTTGATCTTTACCTTGGAATAAATTTCTTCTTCAATGATGAGTGTCTTCGCGTTATGACAGAGCGTCTCTCTACGTTCTTTCCGCCATTAGATGCAGTTTATTATGGCAACTACTATGAAAAAGCTCTATATGAAATTATGGGCAAAGAGAAAGGTGATAAAAAACTGGCAGAGTTGAATTTGTATGGCGCATTCAAAAAATTCCCTGAAGAATTGGGAATGACCATGTTCCTCACTGATGTGAAATTACAATGGAATCCGGCTACCAGCTCTTATCGCTACAAAGGATTCATTGGCGTAGGCAGCGTAAATAAAATGGAATTGAATAAAATGGTTTATGGAATGATTGAATTGGTAAAAAAACGCAGCGGTGATAAGTTGAATTTTTATCTTGAACCTAGTGAAGATACGTGGTATTTTTTCGAGTATTCAAAAGGACTTTTGGGAGCAATTTCTTCAGATCCTAATTTCAATAATCCAATAAAAGATTCAAAGCCTGATGCACGTGTTGCTAAGGGCAAAGAAGGTGCCCAGCCTTTTCAATATAATCTTTCCTCAGAAATAAAGAAACGTAATTTTGTAAAATCATTTGAACCCAAGCCCATAGATGAATAGTTGTTCTTTGCACTATAAATAATATATTTGCAACCCTTTTCAAAAAAAAAGGAACTGCACCCGTAGCTCAACTGGATAGAGCACCTGACTACGGATCAGGAGGCTTGGGGTTCGAATCCCTTCGGGTGCACCACTTATAGTAAGGGTTTAAAGGGGTTGTAGATTACAGCCCCTTTTTTATTTGCACAAAATTTGCACAAAATTTGCACAAAATTTGAATGGAAATCTAAAACAAATTTCGTTGAAAATTTGGAAGACGAGCCTGTATTGTCTGCACTCGCAAAGTTCTTAGACGAACTGACGTTACCGGAAACCCTAAAGCGCCATTGCAAACTCAAACCTGTCGAGCATTTAATTACCGTTTTTCGCCCGACTTTACGACCACCCGGACTCGACTTTACGTTTCAAAGTCCCTCACACATTTGGCACATTTATATTTGGCTGTTAACGCACTTGCTGACCCGAACCCAAACACAAAAGAGCCAAATCTACTACCGCACTGTTTTAGTAGTCCTGAAACTACAAACCTGTTGCAGTAATAAAACCTAAAAGAATAACCAACGATATAACACCTTGTTTAATAGGTTAAAAAATAAAGATTTGTCTAAAAAGCTATTAATATCAGTTAATTAAACCATATTTGAAGAAGATTATTTAATTGAATGAATCGCCTTTACGCAATTCTATTTTCCTTTCTTTTTATTCAAAGTAGTTTTGATACTATTGCTCAATCTGGATTATGTGACCCTCTAACACCCTTTTATATTGCAGACTTAACCAATATTCCTAACGGAACCTGGGTCTCAGCGCCTCCTGTTCAGCGAAACGGAAATTGTTGCGGAACCTCCAGCCCTGACCGTTGTATTGAATTTGAAATTACGCTTGCCCCAAATGTTGTAGCTATTAATTTCAATATTGCATCCGGTGCAATACCCCCTGGTGCAATGTTTTACCAAATCGGTTGCGGACCACAGGTTGCAGTAGGATCACCCATTTGTGTAAACGGACCGGGACCACATACACTTACATTTTGCAAGCCGGGAAATAACGTAAATACATACGCCATTACTTCCATTGCGGGTCCTTCAGTTGGACCAACTGATACCACAACTGTTGGTTGCAGTTCGCGCATGTATGCAGAACAGTTGATTGAATCAACCATTACCTGGACTTCAGTTTATCCGGGTGTTCCGGGAGCATATAATTCTTACCTGAGTTGCACTTCGGGCTGTGATACTACTTATGCAACACCACAACCGGGAGCTCCGGCTTATGTTGATTTTCTGGTTTGCGGACAACCCAGCACAGGCGCTTGTACTCCGCCCGGAGATTTTTGCGATACAATAAGAATACAGTTCTATCCGGAAATTAATAACATGATTTCGCCCAATCCGGCTTCGTTTTGCGCAAACACAAGCGGAATACTTTTAGATGGAATAGTCAATGGCGGGTTGCCTCCTTATCAATATACCTGGACAAATGGAGCAAACGGAACAGGAAGCACAGTTGGAAATTTACAAGATTATTTTGCAACCGCAAGTGGAACGTATTCACTCACGGTAAGGGATGGAAAATTTCCAACCTGCCCCTCAACTGTTACAAATGTTAGTGTTACTGTTGACCTTGTTCCAATTGTAAATGCTGGTTCTGACCAATCGTTTTTATTGTCCATAAAATCATCAACAACCGTAAAGCCGTAAAGATTAAATTCAACTGCTTTTTCTTCAGCAATTTTGCGGGCTTCTTCTTCCGCTTTTTCTTTTGCAGCTCGTTCAGCAGCTAAGCGTTCGGCTTCTGCTTTTTCACGTGCAGCACGTTCTATAGCTGCTTTCTCGGCAGCCAGACGTTGGGCTTCGGCTTTTTCTGCCGCAGCTTTTTCTGCTGCTAATCTTGCTGCTTCTGCTTTTTCACGTGCAATTTTTTCCTGATCCGCTTTTACAATTGCCAGCCGTTCTGCTTCAGCTCGCTGGCGTTCTGCTTTTTCAAGTGAGGCTTTTTCTGCTGCTAATCGCTGGGCTTCGGTTTGTTCTCTTGTTGCGTTTTCCTGCCTGACTTTTTCAGCAGCATTTTTTTCGGCAATCAATTGCTGCGCTTCTGCTTTTTCACGGGCTGCCTTTTCTGCGTTTGCTTTTTGTGCAGCTAATTGTTCAGCGACAGCTTTTTCACGGGCCGTCTTTTCAACGGCTGCATTTTTTTCAGCGTAAGACTGCTCAGCATATTCTTTACGCTCACGCTCAGCAGCAATAGTTTTCAGGTCAACTTCATAAAATTTTTCAATGCCTGTTTTTTCAATCTTTACTATTTGCCTGAACACATCCGCGCTATTTTCTGTTGAAATGGCTTTCAACTGATACTCGCCCAATTTTAAATTGATGCGCTCAATACTTCCTTCGGTAATTGTTGCTTTATATTCACCATCCACATAAAAATTGCAATCAACATTGCTCATTACTTTAAGCGTATGAACAGGTCCTGTGTTGGCAGGTTTTGTTTCAGTGGTTTTGGTAGTGGTGGTTTGCTTTGTGGGTGTGGTTTTGGTTTGCGCTTGTTTGGAGGGAATTTTTACCTGTGCTGAAGCAGTAGTTGCTTCAAAGAATAAAGCAAGTACAAAGGAGCCTGTAAGGATTCTAAACATAGTTGTCCCTTTGCTCAGTTTTAATAATTATCCAAATCTAGATGAAGGATTTTATCTTCGCTCATTGCCAATGAATAAATATTGGCCTCGTTTATATAATCCTCAGTTCCTGGCTTGTCAATAACTAATGTATATGAAATAACAGAGCCGTCCCAAACAACTCGGCTACCTTCCACTAACTTAAAATCCGAGGCGCTGCCTTTTCTGATTAATTGATTAGGAAGATAGGCTTTTCTTTCCAATTTATTAAATTCATTCCTGTAAGTTACAAATAATAATTTTACAGTAAGATCAGTAGTTCCATCGTTTTTAATTTTAAATTTCTGATTGTCAAATTTAGTTTTGTAATCACTTAGCTGGGTTAAAACAGTAGTAACTGAGTCTGCGCTTAGCTGTAATTTAGCAATGGCAGCTTTGTCTTCAAATGTTTTGATTACCAGAAATACAATTCCGGCAATTGCTACCAAAGCCACTCCGATTGCGGTTATGGTAGAAGACGGCACTCCTTTTTTTTCTTTTGCTTTTTCTTTTCCGGGTGTATTGGTATGCGGTGTAGCTGCTTTAACTTCAGATGCAGGGGTAGGAGGAGCTGCAGCCTGCTGGTGTTCCACCTGCTTATAGGTTGGGGAAGAGGAGGGTAAATCAGAAACAGCAGCAGCAGATTTACCTGAAAGAACAGAAAGTGCAGTATTCAATTCCTGCAAATTATTCTGATAAATTTTTTTAAGGTTAGGCGTAGGTGCATTTGTAAGCCTTATCTGATATTCATTAAACATCTCCTGAAACTTGGATTGTATTTCGCTCTGGGGAGCATTTACCGATACGTTTAATAATTGTGCTGCTTCTTCTTTGGTCATGATTGTTTTATAAATGGGACGACAAATTTATAAAGGTTTAATAATCATTTGCTTTTTTATTTTTCGAATCATTCTGGAAATTTGCTTCAAATCTTCCATGAATAAGTTCGACCTTAAATCACTTGCCAGCACAAAAAAAGGATTTGATTAATTTCAAATCCTTTTTTTATTTCTATTTTAACCGCTTCAAAATTTTGCGGTGAATAAAAATAAAATTCTTTATACTGCTGTTTGCCTAATCACCGTTGCTGCGGCTATTTCTTTTGCTGCGATTGAAGGCTGGCTCATTATACCGGAAAGCGCTTTGATCATTGGCAGGTGGATCGCTCTGTCAACACTTATTTATTACGCATTTGTAAGAAAATCCCTGACCACCACTATTCTTATCAGCATGGTGATAGGAGTGGAGGTAGGACTGGATTTTCCTGAGTTTTCACAAAACCTGAAAGTGCTTTCACAGATCTTTTTGCGCCTGATAAAAACCATTATTGCGCCTTTGCTTTTTGCTACGCTTGTTTATGGAATTGCCGGTCACAGCAACCTGAAGCAAGTGGGCCGCATGGGCTGGAAAAGCATTTTGTATTTCGAAGTGGTTACCACCATTGCCTTATTTATAGGACTTGCAGCCATCAATATCACCAAAGCAGGAGCCGGAATTCAATTACCGCCAGTTACCGATACTGATAAGCTTCCCGTTCATAAGCAAACGATCACCGATATAATCCTGCATATTTTTCCCGAAAATATTGCAAAAAGCATTTACGATGGTGCAGTGCTGGAAATTGTAGTATTCAGCATTTTATTTGGAATTGCAACTGCTATGATCGGTGAAAAGCATCGCAAACCTATTGTCAATTTTGTTGAAGCTTTGAGTGAAGTTATGTTTAAGTTCACCAATATCATCATGATGTTTGCACCCATTGCTGTTGGCGCTGCCATTGCCTATACCGTTGGACACATGGGCCTGGGCATATTGGTAAACCTGATGAAACTGCTTCTTACGCTCTATGCAGCACTTGCATTTTTTCTCCTTTTTGTTTTACTTCCGGTGGCGCTGCTTTTTAAAGTTCCGATCAAAGAATTTATCAATGCCATTATCGAACCTGTTTCCATTGCATTTGCAACCACATCATCGGAATCAGCTTTGCCCAAAGCCATGAAAGCCATGGAAAATATTGGAGTTCCCCGAAAGATTGTTGCGTTTGTAATGCCTATGGGTTATAGCTTTAATCTGGATGGAACTACGCTTTACCTTGCGCTTGCTTCCGTATTTGTGGCACAGGCAGCCGGTATTGAGCTTTCTCTTTCAACACAACTGATTATGGTGTTTACGTTGATGCTAACCAGTAAAGGTGTAGCAGGTGTTCCCCGCGCTTCGTTGGTAATTTTGTTGGGCACCTTGGCTTCGTTTGATTTGCCGATTGAACCTGTCTTTATTATTCTTGCAATAGACGAATTGATGGATATGGCGCGCACATCTGTGAATGTGATTGGCAATTGTCTTGCTACTGTTGTTATTGCTAAGTGGGAGGGGGAATTTGAAAAGCCTGAAACTATAGTGTGATGACTAAATCACTAATCATTCTGCGCGGCCTTCCCGGCAGCGGAAAATCAACATTAGCAAAAGTTTTAAGTGAAGAAAAATATCCTGTTCTTTCTATAGATGATTATTTTACCAATTCTGAAAGTGGTGAATATAAATTTGATTTTGATAAAAACCATTTGGCTTACAAAAGCTGCGAAGAGCGTACAAAAACTTTTATGCAAAAAGGTTCGGAGAAAATTTTTCTCGATAACACTTTTACCCTTGAATGGGAAATGGAATCTTATTTTAAAATGGCTGCTGAATTCAACTATCAGGTGTTTGTAGTTACCGTTGAAAACCGCCACGGCAGCAAAAATATTCACAGT
>CAMDBK010000089.1 GCA_945889235.1 Chitinophaga pinensis | reverse complement strand
TGCCGCCAAATTCAAGACTAATTGAATCAAGAATTATTTTTTCGGGTTTATTGCCAGCTGAAAATTCAAGAACATCTATTGTTGCATTTTTGATTTTTGCTCCGTCATATGCATCTGCTAACAAATAGGTATTTGTAGCTTTATGCCTGAATAAAAGGCGCTCCAGAATATTGTCTTTCGGGTTTACAATTGTTTTTACCAATGTCCATTCTTTACTGTTTTTGAAAAATGTTTTCACCCCGTAACCTGCGCCCCAGTATAAATTATTTTTCGCATCCTGCCCGTTGCCCAATGATTTTGGAACGGGAACAATTCCTTGATTTACATTGTCACATAATGCAACCACAACATGAATCTTCCTTACCTGAGCAGAAACTAAGGTTGAGTAAAGAAAAAGAAGAAGTAAAATTTGTCTCAAAATTTATTTGGGAAAATATTCCCCGGCTTAAACGGTGAATTATCACTGTGCAATCGTATAGCTTTTCTTGAAAGCACAATAACCACAATTAAAGTTATAAGTGCACCCAAAGCTATAACAGGCACCTGGTTTACAAACAAACAAAAATCATAAGCACCATGAAAAAAAGTGGCAACAAGAATTCCGGTAATCAATAAAGTCTTCTCGCGTTGAGGATTGAATTTTGCTAAGCCTGCAAAATAACCCATCATTACTGCGTTAGCTGCGTGCGAAGGCACAGCGGTAAACATTCTCAGGATGCCAACACCAATTCCGCCATCCATAACATAAAACACATTTTCAAGTGCAGCAAACCCAAGCGAAACCATTACACAATAAACAATACCATCAAACGGTTCATTGAATTCGGTACGGTTATAAGCATAACGTTTAAAGAAAATATATTTCGAAAATTCTTCACTGAAGCCCACCACAATAAATGCGTGAACAAGATTGTTTGACCAGTATTCATTCAACTCAAGTTTTGGTCCACCATATAATTCAAGTATAATAGCAGGAATAATGCTGACACCACCAAGAAAAAAACATTTCAGTAAAAGACTGATAGGTTCTTTTTCATGCTTGTCTTTAAAGTAGATAAACAATGCTATTGCAAAGGCGGGAGCAAGAGCAATGGCTGTGAGAAAAAGCACCGTTCAGGTTTACAGGTTTGATTTAAACTGCGAAGAAAAATCTTCCCAGCTCATACTGCGGTATTTATCAGATCCGAAAAAATTAATGATAGGTTCAATAGCTTCAGGTGTTTGAAAACCCGGAATGGGCTGAATTAAATTGATGTCTTTATCGAGATAAACAATTGTGGGATACGAGAGTTTTCCTTGCATCAGTTCAGCAGCAAGCTCATGATAACCGCGCTGTCCGTTGGGAATAAATTTAAATTCCCTGTCCTTGAACTTAATAGGTTCTTTCTGTTCGGCATTAAATTTTACCGCATAAAAATATTGATTTATATAAGCAGCAATTTTAGGATTTGCAAAAGTTGTTGCATCCATTTTTTTGCACCATCCGCACCAGTCGGTAAAAACATCCATAATAATAGGGCGTGGTTCTTTCTCTGCCAGTTCTACAGCTTTTTCAAACGTTACCCACTTAATAGTCTCCTGTGCGGAAACAGAAAAAAATGCAAATGAAATTATAAAAGATAAAACAGAATTCAACTTCATGCGTTATGTATTTTGTATATTTATCAAACCGAATACAAAATTACAAAATAATTGAACTTCCTTGCCCACCTCTATTTATCGCATACATCAGATGAATTGATGTTCGGCAATTACATTGCAGACGGTGTACGCGGAAGATTAGATGGTCGTTTTCAGGATAAAGTAATTGAGGGAATTCGCATGCACCGTGCGATAGATGACTTTACGGATACGCATCCCGTTTTCAAACAAAGTTGCATGCGCTTGTATGAGAAGTATGATAAATATGCGTGGGTAATCGTTGATATTTTTTACGACCATTTTCTGGCAGCCAACTGGAATGAATTTCATCCGCAACCGTTACAACAATTTTCTGCCGAAACGTATTTAATGCTGGAGAAAAATATAGAACTCATGCCTGAAAAATCAAAACACTTTTTTCAATACATGACCGAATACGATTTGCTTTTTAACTATTCAAAAACCGAAGGCATTGAACGAGTGTTGGCCGGAATGGCCCGCAGGGCAAGGTTTCAATCCAATATGGAAAAAGCAACAGCCGATTTAATTACAGATTATCATCACTACGAAAAAGATTTTCGACTGTTCTTCCCTGAACTGCAAAAATTCTCAGCAACTAATTTCTGAGTTTTATTGCTTTACAAACCGTTGGAGGTAAACCCCTGTTTCTGTTTCAACAATAACAAAATATAACCCACTGCTTAACCCTGAAATATCAAGAGAAGCAGTTCCTGTTCCCCTCTCCCCTTGGAGAGGGGTTAGGGGTGAGGCTTCTACTCCTTTTGAATCAAGCAGCTTTACTTCTTTTATCTTTCCTTTACTTTCAGGCAAAACCAAATTGATTTTCCCCGTTGTCGGATTTGGAAATATTTTCAGCGAATTTTCTTCAAAAGAATTTTCTTCCACACCGGCTGCAACATCAATATTGATATCATCAATAAATACGTTGTTGCCACCGCGACCACTAAACACAAAACGGAAACGGAAATCATCAACAAAATAGGAGGAAGGAATACTTGTAACGCCTTGCTTCCATTGTTGCTGAGTTGTTGGATAGAATGGACTTATCAGCGGTGTTGAAGTTTGTAATTCCGTTCCGTTTATGGTAAGTTTAGTCAACCAAAAATTGCTGCAGCCTTTATTAATCTGCAATTGCAACTCATCTGCAATTGAATCTGTTTTTCCTGCAAAAGCATACCAAAAACTGATGTTGGTTTCTGTTACCTGCGACAAATCAATCAACGGACTATACAATTCATCTTTGGTGTCCATTGTATTACTGAAATTATCAAGCATCACCGAAACAGTTCCGGTGAAAGGAGCCTGCCCGTCTAATTCCCAATTATTTTCCGAATCAAAACTGTTTTTAAACCAACCTATGCTTTCAAGTTCTGTTTCGTCTGTTTCAAACGATTCAGAAAAAGGAAATGCAGTTCCCCCCGTTTCCGGCAAGACAGAAGTAAAATTATTTTTTACTTCAGTAGAAGAACTGCCGTTTGTAAACACCGTCAAACTCACATCATAAACTCCTTCTGAAGTATAAGTTACCTCTGGTAATTCCTCAGTTGAACTTGCAGGTGTCCCACCTTCAAAAGTCCACAAAACAGAATCAACCGGCACATGATAACTTTCATTATTAAATGTAATCTCTCCGCCCGGACAAACTACCTTTTTATTGCTGCTGAAATCAGCACCGCACAATATAGGTGCATCGTAAACCCCTGTTGCAATAAGGTTTGCAGGCTGCCATAAATTATTTCTGTTTCCGATGGGTGAATTTAATGCAGCTTGCATTCTGTCTTTTTGTCCTGTTGTAAACATGATGTTGCAATACGAATAATCCATCACATTTTGCACCATGTCAACCGTAGAATTGTTGCACGAAGTTCCGCTAAGATTACAACTTTGCCAGCCAATTGTTGGCGGTGTATCCGCAACGCCATCGTCAATATTACAATCGTGATTTGGGTCGGCACAAGGCAGAAAATAATAGCCCGGAACATTATTTCCTCCCCAGATGTGCTGCAAATTCAGATAATGTCCGCACTCGTGCGCAAATGCAACTGATTGCGTTAAATTAGATGTGCCTATTGTGCCCACATAATTATGTGAAAGTACAATGCCATCCCATTCGGGAACAGTATCAGCATCCGATGGAAAAATTGCATGACCTGCTAAGCCGGCTGCATTTTTAACTACATAAACATTGAGGTAATTTGCAGGATTCCATTGTATCAATGATTTTACAGCATGGTCTCCTGTTTCGGAAATATAAGAAGCAATGCGGTTAATTCCGCTGTGACAACTTCCGTTCGGGTCGCGCTTTGCCAGACGAAATTCAATTCGTGTATCTGCATGCAACGGTTTAAAAATTCCTACAATATTTGAGGTGTCATCCCGTTGTTTGCGGAAAGTTTTATTCAGCATATCTATCGCAGAGTAAATCTGTTCGTTTGAAATGTTTTCGTTGCCGTAATTATGAATAATATGAAACACAACCGGGATAATATAAAGCGCGGTATCAGCAGTTAAATCCTTTTCTGCTTTTGCCGCAATAAATTCACGGGTAAAAATTTCCAGTTCTTTTTCACGTTCAATAACTGTATGAGCAATTGCAGGATTATTTTGTAAAGTGGCGATACGCAACTCATCTGTTCTGCAATGTAAATTTTGCTGTGCTGAAGCAGTAAGCGAAATGATAAAAAAAGATACAAAAAGTAAACTGTTTTTCATGTAGAGACTGGTTTTGAGTTTGTAAATATACGTGTGAATTTTTTAGTACTCATTCTTTATGATTTTTAAAACACGGAAGATTTGTTAAAAAGCCTTAAAATACTGATGTTTTCACAAGAGTTAAAATGTTAATTACATGTTTAAAACTCACATATATTTACCGTGCATTTTCATGTAATTCCTACTACATATTTTACTATCTTCGCACGACAATTAAAAACAACAAAATAATTTCAAAAAACACACACGTGCAAACAACAGAAACTATGGCAGAAAGTGAAGTAAAAGAAATAAAGAATGCATCAGGTTATGGAGCAGATAGTATACAAGTACTCGAAGGTTTAGAAGCGGTTCGCAAACGCCCCGCGATGTATATCGGTGATGTAGGCATCAGAGGTCTGCACCATTTGGTTTACGAGGTGGTGGATAACTCCATTGACGAAGCCCTTGCCGGACATTGCAAAAATATTGATGTATTTATTAACGAAGGAAACTCAATCACCGTAAAAGATGACGGACGCGGAATTCCAACAGCCATGCACGCCAAAGAAAAACGCTCAGCATTGGAAGTAGTAATGACTGTGCTGCATGCCGGTGGTAAATTCGATAAAGACAGCTACAAAGTATCAGGCGGTCTCCACGGTGTGGGTGTTTCCTGCGTAAATGCACTTTCCACGTTATTGAAAGCAGAAGTTCACCGCGAAGGAAAAATTTTCCAGCAGGAATACAGCGAAGGAAAACCACTTTACCCGACTAAAGTTGTTGGTGAAAGTGATAAAACAGGAACCATTGTTACGTTTCAGCCCGATGCTTCTATTTTTATTGCTACCGAATATAATTACGAAACGCTTGCAGCCCGTTTACGTGAGTTGTCATACCTCAACAAAAAGATAACGCTAAACATCACCGATCTGCGCACGAAAGATGAAAACGGAACCCACAGAACAGAAAGTTTTTATTCAGAACGCGGATTAGTTGAATTTGTGGAATACCTTGATGCTACCCGCGAAAAGCTGATTGATAAACCAATCTACTTAGACACTGATAAAACCGGAATGCCTATTGAAGTGGCGATGCAATACAATACTTCTTTTGGCGAGAATGTTCACTCTTATGTAAACAATATCAATACACACGAAGGAGGAACTCACCTTGCAGGTTTCCGCAGAGCTTTGACACGCACCTTGAAAACATACGCTGAGAAATCAGGTATGTTGGAAAAGAAAAAATTTGAAATCAGCGGGGAAGATTTTCGTGAAGGATTAACTGCCGTTATTTCAGTAAAAGTTCAGGAGCCTCAATTTGAAGGACAAACCAAAACCAAACTTGGAAACAACGAAGTAATTGGTGCCGTGGATGTAGCAGTTGGTGAAACACTGAATAATTATCTGGAAGAAAATCCTAAGGATGCAAGGAAATTAGTTGAGAAAGTATTACTTGCTGCTGAGGCCCGCCATGCTGCCCGCAAAGCGCGTGAACAGGTGCAACGTAAAAATGTACTTACCGGAAGCGGACTTCCGGGAAAACTTTCAGACTGTTCTGACAACGACCCCGGAAAATGCGAGATTTACTTGGTTGAGGGAGACTCGGCAGGTGGAACAGCCAAACAAGGTCGCGATCGTAATTTTCAGGCTATTCTTCCGCTAAGAGGTAAAATTCTGAACGTAGAGAAAGCCATGGAATGGAAGATTTATGACAACGAGGAGATAAAAAATATGTTCACCGCATTAGGAGTTCACATCGGGACACCTGAAGATGATAAAGCTCTGAACATTGAAAAGCTTCGTTACCACAAAGTAATTATCATGTGCGATGCTGACGTTGACGGAAGCCACATTACAACACTAATTCTTACGTTCTTTTTCCGCTATATGAAAGCGTTAATTGAAGAAGGACGTATTTTTATTGCAACACCTCCTTTATACTTGGTAAGAAAAGGGAAAGAAGAAAAATACTGCTGGAATGAACAGCAACGCGAAGAAGCAGTTCTGGAAATCGGAAAAGGCAAAAACGATAGTGTAAACATCCAGCGTTATAAAGGTCTTGGAGAAATGAACGCAGAACAGTTATGGTCAACTACCATGAACCCTGCAACCAGAACATTACGACAGGTAAGCATTGACAGCGCAGCAGAAGCAGACAGAATATTTTCAATGCTTATGGGCGATGATGTTCCGCCACGCAGAGATTTTATTGAGAAGCATGCGAAGTATGCGAAGATTGATGCGTAAGCATTGATTGACACCAAATAAAAAGCCCCGCGATAATTATCGCGGGGCTTTTTATTTGATTAAGGTAAAGCTTATTTGTTCTTTAATTCAGCTTCTAGTTTTTCAACTTTAGCATTCAGTTCTTTTATGCTTTCAACCAGTAAAGGAATAATTGAAACATAATCAACTGTTTTGAACATTTGTTTGTCGTTTACAGCATTTTTTGTTCCTGCAGATTTAGGAAGGCAGGAATTAATGTTAAGCCCTTTTTCCTGAACAAATTCAGGAACTATCTGCTCAACTTCCTGAGCAATGAAACCATATCTCAAACCATCGGAAAGACCCATGTTAGGGTATTTGTTTGTGTCGTGATAGTAAGTTACACCTCTGAGTTTTGAAATGATTGCAGTTGCATTGCTTATGGTCTGTACATCCGTTTTAATTCTGGCATCAGATACGTTAAATAAGCCACCTGTGTAACCAAGGTCATTATAAAACAATCCTCCCCAACCTATATCAGCACCACCATCATTGAAACGTGAACCTTCAACGCCTGAACCTTCATAAGTATTTGCTGCACCTTCTACGCCAATTCCATAAGTAGCAGTTCCTGTTGCAAGAGAATACCCTGCAACTCCTGTTGGTATTACCGCGGTTCCATTATAATTAGTTGCACCAAGGAAAACTCTGAACTGGCTGGTAACATCTGAATTTTCAACTAAAAGGCCTGCATCACCAGCGCCTGAGTTTTGAAAGTGACTTTGCCATATTCCTGTTCCACCGCCTCTCAGGTAATGAAAAGGATTAGCCGGAGTTTGTGTTCCGATACCTATAAAATTACCATCATCAAATATCTGACTGCAAACAGCAGAACTTCCATTTGATTTTATGATCAGGTTAGCTGTTGAACAACCTACTGGGCCAGCTGGGCCTGTAGCACCGTTAGCTCCTGTTGCTCCGTTAGCACCGGCAGGCCCGGTTGCACCATTAGCACCGGCAGGTCCTGTAGCTCCATTAGCACCCGCAGGTCCTGTAGCTCCATCAACACCGCTTGGGCCTGTTGCACCCGCTGCACCATCAGCGCCTGAAGGTCCGGTTGGTCCGGGAGGGCCACCTGAAGGACCCGTTGCACCTGTAGCACCATCAGCTCCTGAAGGCCCTGTAGCACCATCAACACCTGAAGGACCCGTAGGACCATTTGCTCCTGCAACTCCTGTTGGTCCATCAGCACCTGTTGCTCCTACAACACCTGAAGGTCCTGTTGGTCCTGTTGGACCTTGTGAACCTGAACCGCCTGTTCCGTTGCAAAGAGAAACCCATGCTGTTGTATTCCAGAAGCAGAAACAAAGAGAGTCAATATTGTAAATAATCAGTCCGTTTGCTGGTCCGCTGATTCCATTCATCTGACCAGTGTTAAGTCTTGGAACAAGTAACCCTCTGCTTGCAGAGTTAAGGTCTAGAAGTGAACTGTTGTCAGGAGTTGTAGTTCCTATACCAACATTATTTTGTGAAAAAGCTACATCAGAGATTGCTGATGAAAGCAACAAAACAGATGCAAACAGTAATAATTTTTTCATGTTTTCGTTATGTAAAATTTGATTTTAGGGCTGCTAAAATAGATAAAATATAGTAACTGCAAAATTATTTTTATCGGTAAAGGGTAACCCGACCATAAAATTTGTGTTTTTCACCGTTCAGGTCATGCATTTCGGCAACCCAAACATAAACATCTTCCTGTGCGTTCAATCCTGTTGGCAGCGTGCCATCCCACTTTTCACCCGGGGTGTGGCTGGCGTAGATTTCCTGCCCCCAACGATTGAAAACCCTGAACACATAATTATCAGGGTCTATTATTTCGCCTTTAGGGAAAAAAGTATCATTAGTTCCGTCTGAGTTGGGGGTAAAGGCACTGGGAACATAAAATGTGAATACAGGGGTAATTTCTACAAAACCGAACGTGCTGTCTTTACAGCCTTCAACAGTTTCAACCAGTAGCCAAACTGTATAAACTCCGGTGTCGCCATACCAGTGAACGGGATTTTCAAGAATGGATGTGCCCTCGCCTGAGGCGAGGCCAAAATCCCAGAACCACTGCGAAGCACCGCTCGAATTATTATCGAAAATAATTTCGGGATGTAAAATATCTGTTGATGGAGGTATTGCAGAAAATTCAGCAACAGGCAATGCATAAACAGTTATCATGTTTTGTATCGTCAGCGAATCCTTGCATCCATCAGGAGTGGTAACTATTAAACTGACATCGTAAACTCCGGGATTATTGTAAGCATGAGTTGGAGTTGTTCCTGTTGAGGTATTATTATTTCCGGAAGCAGGGTCACCAAAATTCCAGAACAAATTAGCGGGTTGCGGTTGGGTATTATCTGTAAAGGTTACCCGCAGCGGTTGACAGCCGGAATAAACACTGGCACTGAAATCAATTACAGGCAGAAGAAAAATATTCACATCAACCGATTGACTTGCTGATGGTGTTCCGCAACCATCATTCACTGTAAAATTATAAGTTGTATTTACTGCCGGTGTAGCCAAAGCAGGTGGGTTTACGGGATTACTTCCGCCATCCCATGTAAAGGTATAGTTACCATCACCGCCTGTTGCGTTCATATTCATAACAGCAGTTTCACCGGGACAAATATCAATTGGTCCGGGAGGCAGCATATTTAAAACTAAAGGTGGATTTACTGTTATGGTTATTGTTTGGGCAGGTGCTGGGCAGGCATTATTGTCATCCACATTAATGGTGTAAACTGTTGTAACAATTGGGGCAACGGTTGGGTTGGCAACTGCTGGTGTAACCAGGGTAGGGTCGGCAGGGTTTGCTGTCCATGCATAGGTGTAGCCGGGAGTTCCGCCTTGCGGTGTAGCCAGAAGATTTGTTGCTGAACCAATACATATTGTTGCATCAGCTGAAGTTAAAACTGCAACAACAGTAGGCTCGGTAATGGTTACGTTATCTGTGGCGATGCAGCCCACACCATCCGTTGCTGTTGCCTGATAATTTCCCGCACACAAACCAGTAGCATTTGCTGTAAGTTGTCCGGTGGAAAGTCCGCTTCCCAAATCTATCCAGTCGTAAGTAAGTGCACCTATAAATCCGGGATTTGCAACCATGTCTGCTGTTCCGTCACAGGTTGCGTTGCAGGTAGCATTGGTAAAAGCGGTTATGTTTACTGCAAATCCGGGATTGTTGGGAACCGTTACTGTTCCTGTAACGGTGCAGCCGCTGTTATCCTGCACTGCAACATTATAAGTGACTGGAAGCAGCGCATTAAATGTTCCG
>CAMDBK010000088.1 GCA_945889235.1 Chitinophaga pinensis | reverse complement strand
GTAAGCGGCCACGCGGGCTTAGGAAATTTTGCACTTTTCTTTATGTTATTAATGGTACTGCACCGCTTTATTCTTGACAAACTCATCAAAGGTTTCCAGCAAAAAGTTTGGCCCGGTGTACAGAATATTTATGAACGCATTGTAACCTGGTCGTTGAAAGGATGGAGACCGGTTGGCTTACTGTTCAGCACTATACTTTTGCTGATATTGTCGTTTGTGTTTACCGCAATTCGTGCACCTAAAGTTGTTTTCTTTCCAAAATCTGACCCCAACTTTGTTTATGTTTATGTTACCCTGCCGATAGGAACTGATGTGGCTTACACCGATTCTATTACACATATTGTTGAAGACCGTGTTTATAAAGTAGTGGGCGATTCAAATACATTGGTTTCTTCCATCATCAGCAATGTGGCAATTGGCGCTACTGACCCAACGGATGGTGACCGCACCACAGCTCCCAACAAAGGAAAAGTCTCGGTTTCGTTTGTTGAATTTGCAAAACGTAAAGGACAAAGTACAGCAGTTTATTTAGATAAAATCCGTGAAGCAGTGAAAGGAATTCCGGGCGCAGAAATTACAGTTGACCAGGAACGGAATGGCCCACCTGTGGGCAAACCCATAAGCATTGAAATTTATGGCGATGATTTTACAGAACTTGCAAATGCTTCAAACGGTATTAAACGTTATTTGGACTCGTTGCAGATTGGTGGTGTTGAAGAATTGAAATCTGATTTGCAGAATAACAAACCTGAACTGGTAGTTGATATTGACCGTGAGCGCGCCAACCGCGAAGGAATTTTTACAGGACAGATTGGTTCTGAAATGCGCACCGCTGTTTATGGTAAAGAGGTTTCAAAATTCCGTGATGACAATGATGACTACCCGATTATGCTGCGCATGGTAGAGTCGCAACGCAATGATATTGATGCCTTGCTGAACATGAAAATAACGTACCGCGATATGACCACGTTTGGTATCCGTCAGGTTCCGCTTTCATCTGTTGCAAAGGTTCATTACCAAAATACATACGGAGGTATCAAACGCAAAAATCAGAAGAGATTGATTACCCTTTCTTCCAACGTGTTGAATGGTTATAACCCCAACGAAGTAGTTGCCAATGTAACTGCCGCCATTGAAAAATTCCCTAAGCCCGATGCGGTAGTTGTGAAAATGGCAGGTGAACAGGAAGACCAGAAAGAGTCGCAGGATTTTCTTCAGCTTGCGATGTTGATTTCTGTTGGACTGATTTTTATGACACTCATGCTTCAGTTCAATTCCATCAGCAAAACCATGCTTATCATCAGCGAAGTTGTGCTCAGTTTGATTGGCGTATTATTAGGTTTCTCTATCTTCAAAATGGAAATTTCTATTGTAATGACAGGCGTTGGAATTGTTGCACTTGCAGGTATTGTAGTGCGTAATGGTATTCTGTTGGTTGAGTTTACCGACCTGCTTCGCGAGCAGGGAATGGAAACCAAACAAGCCATTATTCAGGCTGGAAAAACAAGGATGACTCCGGTAATATTAACCGCCACAGCTACCATGCTTGGCTTGGTGCCGCTGGCTGTTGGTTTTAATATTGACTTTGAAAGTTTGTTTACCCATTTTGATCCGCATATTTATTTCGGTGGTGATAATGTAGCTTTCTGGGGACCGCTTTCATGGACTATGATTTTCGGATTGGGCTTTGCAACTTTCCTTACACTTATTCTTGTTCCGGCTATGTATCTTATTTCAGATAATATGAAAAAACGTGCGGTAAAAATTCTTGAGCATTTAGATTTGCCGCCTTTCCTGAAGTATGTTCCGTTTTTTACACTGATATGTATGCTGTTTGTAAAAAGGGATGTGTACAAAGAAGTTGAGCAATAAAAGTAAGCCACTAATTACACGAATTAGCACTAATTAATTTGTGTGAATTCGTGTAATTAGTGGCTATTAACTAATCCTCACCCCAATCACACAAACATCATCCACCTGTTCATGTGCGCCTTTCCAGTCTATGTGTGCTTTTTCAATACTTTCTTTTTGTGAAGCAACAGGCATGCCATGCAACTCGAGCAGCAGTTTTTTGAATTGTGAGGTTTTGAATTTTTTTCCTTCGGCACCACCAAACTGGTCGCTGTAGCCATCTGAAGAAAAATAAATCATATCGCCTTTTTTGGCATTTACTTTTATAGTTGTAAAATTTTCTTTCCCTTGTCCCGCACCTACTGCGTGACGATTGCCTTTTACTTCCAACAAGGCAACATGATCATTTTTCAACACAGCTTTTTCTAAAATTGTTTTTGTAGTGCGTGCTGTTACCAGATACAACGTATGATGCGCTCCCGCAAAATGCAACGTGTTAGTTGCTGTATTCAAAACACCGAGCGAAATATCCATGCCGTCTTTCACTTCTCCCTTTTCGTTTTTATCAAACGTTTCTTCCACCTGCTGACGAATGCTGTTTAATATTTTTCCCGGGTCGGTAAGTTTCAAATCATTAATGGCATGTGTAATTGCAGTGTGTCCAACAAAACTTACAAACGCTCCGGGAACCCCGTGTCCCGTGCAATCTGCAACACCGAAAAAGATATGCTCATCAACTTTATCAAGAAAATAAAAGTCACCGCTTACAATATCTTTAGGATTATAAAACACAAACGCATCGGGCAAAATAGTTGCGTAATCATCATCTGATGGAAGTATGGCAAGCTGCAAACGTTGCGCGTAATTGATGCTGTCAACAATGTCCTTGTTTTTGTGTTCAATTATCGTTTTCTGTTTATTGATTTCAATATTGGCAAGTTCAAGTTTTTCATTTTTCTCCAGAATTTCTACCTTTTGTTTACTCAATAATTCGTTGGCTTTTTTCTTCTGACGGTAGAAATTAAAAATCCACAAGCTGAGCAGGAACAGGAGGATGGCGATGATGATGCTGGCATAAAGTTGAGTTTGCTTTTGCTCTAATTTCAATGCATTCTGTTGCAATTTCAACTCCTGTAGTTGAGCATCTTTTTCCATTTCACCAATCTGGGTTTCTTTTTTCTCATTCTGTTTACGTAGTTCCATTTCAGCAAGATCTTCCATATCAAGACTGTCACGGATTTGACTGTAAAGCTTAGAATATCTTGCGCTTTCCTCGTTCTTATTCATTTCGGTATACATAATCGAAATGGTTCTGTAAATTTCCGAAAGTGATTTCTTATCATGGGCTGACATAAATGCTTTTTCTGCTTCTTTTAAATGACTTTCAGCATTGCTATATTTCTTTTCCGACAAAAAAACTTTTCCCAAATTGAAATGGCTGTTTGCAGAACATAAAGTATCACCTGTTGCGCGGCAGAGTTCAAGCTCTTTCATAAAAAACTCCAGTCCTTTCACATTGTTTTTAGTTGAATAGAAATACACATTCCCTATGCTGTCGAGCATGTTAGCCATTTCAATTTTTAAACCGAGTATTTTTCGTAAATCATAAGCCTTTTTAAAATATTCAATTGCTTTGCCCGGGTTTCCGGCACAACGGTAAATGCTTGCTTTCAGAGCATAAGCCATTGCCATCTCGTTTTTTAAATCAATTTTTTCTGCTATGAAATAAGCGCTGTCAATAATATTCCAGCGCGTTATCATAATCTTTCAGTTTTCTATAAACACCGGATATGTTAACGTAGTCGAAAGAAAGAGAATAATAGTCTTCTTTGACTTTATCCATTTTTAGCAATGCATGGTAATAACTAAAAGCAGTGTCAAACTTTTCCTGCTTTTCATATACAAAGCCTACATTGCTTAAACAATATGCAATAAAAGAGGAATTATTAACCTGGCGCGAAAGCTTCAATGCCTTCAGGTAAATCTGGATTGCCTGCTCGTCATCGCCAATTTCTGCGTAAACAGCACCAAGGTTATTAAGGGGATATATGAGTTCTTTGGGGTCATTCAGCGTTTCGGCTATCTGTATTGATTTTTCAAAATTATCAATTGCATCCTTTTTTTTACCGGTAATATTGTAAATAATTCCGATATTATTATAGCAATTGGAAACGCTTGACTGTTCATTTAGCTCTCTGTAGCGTGTTAAAGATTGTTGGTAATATTCAAGTGCTTTATCATAATTCCCTTTTGTTTTATAAATTATTCCAAGGGAATTAAGGCAACCTGCTATGCTTAGCTTATTATTAATTTCAACGGCAAGAGCAAACGCCTGTCTGCCATATTCCAAAGCCTTATCAGGGTCTTTATTTTTATACGCCCAACTCAGGTTACGAAGAGTTTTAATTCTTGCAGTGTCGGACTTGCATTTGACAAGTGCTTTTTCAAGACTGTCAATTTTAAAGTGTTGCCCACTTACGGAAAGCGACAGCAAAACTGAAAACAAAAAAACAAAAAAAGAAAGAGAGCGGGCTTTTATCTTCACAACTATTGAATGTAAAGATATAAAATTAGAAAAATGATTTTATTAAATATAGCGCGCCACGCTCATCATAACTACTGCGGTAGCCAAATGCCATGCAATAGCTTTTGTAGTGCGTCCCATTTTATTTTTCAGAGATTCAAGTTCTTTTGCTTGTTCTGCAGATGGCGGTCCTCCTGCTTTTGCAAGGTCTTCACTGATTTTTGCCATTTTCATTGCAGCCGGGCGCGTAGAAACCAGTCCGATTATAAACCCTCCCAAAGCCATTAAACTTCCAAATGAAATAGCAAGGCCGTGATTAGACATTAGCCACTCACTCTGAAAATTTCCTGACATTATTTGCAATAATCTGAAACCTGTTATTACGTTGAGTAATGCTGCAATATTCATCCACAAAGGAAGTTTGTTGGTACGCGAAAGTTGCTGCATAAATTTTCCGCCCTCTGCACCAAGCGCGTTTATTGCTGGCATTACAAACGCTGCAAGATAAATAGTTGAGCCTGCCCAAAACACACCTGAAAAAATGTGAATCAAGCGCAGTGTTAAGATTTCGTAAACGTTCATAGGTTTTAGTTTTGTGCAATTTTAACAAAAATCCAATACCGTTTTACAAACTTTCTTCGCTATCTTTGTAATCAGGCTTCTGCAAATTTCGGGTTTGATTTTTGTGGAAAACGAAAGCGGGATGCATCAAGAGAAACAAACAAAAAACTTTACGCCTCTGTGTCTTTGCGGTGAAGAAAAATAAGAATGGAAAACTATAATACACTCATTCAAAAGCTGGATGAGTTTATCCGGAAATATTATAAGAATCAACTTATCCGTGGCGCGCTTTACAGCGTTGCCGCTGTGCTTGCCTTTTTTCTGAGTCTTGTTTTTCTGGAATATTTCGGGCATTTCGGTACAGCCGTGCGTACAGTGTTATTTTATTCTTTTCTTACGGTAAATGCAGTTATTCTTTATCGCCTGGTTGCGCTTCCGCTCATTCACCTCAACCGCATGGGAAAAATTATTTCCTACGAGGAGGCATCACAAATTATCGGAAAACATTTTTCAAACGTAAGCGATAAACTGCTGAATACGCTGCAACTGAAACAACTTGCAGATAACGGAAACGCTGCTTCACGCGAATTACTTTACGCCAGCATTGACCAGAGAACAGCGGAACTTAAACCCGTTCCTTTTGTTGCTGCCATTGATTTAAAAGAAAATAAAAAATACCTGCGTTATGCGCTGCCGCCTGTTTTAATTATGTTGCTGTTAGTTGTTATTGCACCAAATATTTTACGCGAAAGCACATCTCGATTAGTAAATCATAACACGTATTTTGAAGTTGTTGCACCCTTTAAATTTATTATTGAAAACAAAGAGCTGCGCGCCATGCAGCACGAAGATTTTAATCTCAACATGAAAATAGAAGGCGAAGAAATTCCTGCTGAAGTTTTTGTTGAAGTGGATAAAAACCTTTACAGGCTTGATAAACAAAGTGCCCTTGGATTTACCTACATTTTTAAAAACTTACAGAAATCGACTCCCTTCCGTTTTTATGCCGATGGTTTTTATTCAAAAGAATATGAATTAACTGCATTGCCAAAGCCTTTGGTACTGAACTTTAACATTGTGTTAGATTATCCTGATTACACCGGTCGCAGAGATGAAACTGTAAACAACACAGGTGATCTTACCGTGCCTGCAGGAACCAAAGCAGCATGGCATTTTAATACACGTGATGCACGCGAACTGCGCATGAGTTTTGGTGATACTGCTTTTGCGGTGAATCCTGCCAGTGCTGATAATTTTTCGTATTCATCACGTTTGTTTAAAAATAAACAATACTCTGTTATAGTCTCCAATGAATTTCTGCAAAGCAATGATTCCATTCTCTATCATGTGAATGTAATTCCTGATGCATTTCCATCTATTGAAGTTGAAGAGCAACAGGATTCACTTTCTTCAAAACTTATTTATTTCAGCGGCCTAACGAAAGATGATTACGGGTTTAAGAAACTGAATTTTGTTTACCATTTTTTAAATTCGGATGATGCGGAAAAGAAAGAAAAGATTTTTACAGAAGATGTTTTTATTACAAAAAATAAACAGAGTGATCAGTTCTATTATTCATGGGACATCAACCCGCTCAACATTCTGCCGGGCGATAATATTGAATATTATTTTGAAGTGTGGGATAACGATGGAGTGAGCGGAAGTAAAGCTACCCGCAGCGAAAAGAAATTATATAAAGCGCCAACGTTGGGTGAACTTTCAAAAGAGAATGAGAAAAAATCGGATGAGTTGAAAAAGGATATGGAGAAGAGCATCAAGGATGCAAAAGCTTTGCAAAAAGAGGTGGAAGAACTGAATAAAAAATTATTTGAAAAGAAAAATCTCACTTGGGAAGATAAGAAGAATATCCAGAGCCTGCTTGACAAACAGAAGAAACTGGAAAATGAAATGCAGGAGATTCAGCAAGAGAATAAAAAGAAAAATAATCAGCAAAACGAGTTTAATCAATTGAGCCCTGAGTTGCTGGAAAAACAAAAGCAACTTGAAAAAATGTTCGAGGATTTAATGACTCCTGAGATGAAAGAACTGTTTCGTCAGATGCAGGAAATGCTGGATAAATTAGATAAAGACAAAGCCCGCGAAATGCTGGAAAAAATGGAAATGACCAATGAAGATATTTCAAAAGAAATGGATCGTCAACTTGAAATTTTTAAGCAGCTGGAGTTTGAACAAAAGCTGAATGAGTCAATTGAAAAACTAAATAAACTTGCGGAAAAAGAAGAAAAACTTGCGGATGAAACCAAAGATAAAAAAGGCGAAGCAACAGAAGAAAAACAAAAGCAAGATGAGCTTAACAAAGAATTTGAAGATGTGAAAAAAGACCTTGACGAGCTGGAGAAAAAGAACAGCGAGTTGGAAGAACCCAACAAAATGGAAGATACCAAGGAAGATGAAAAAGGTATTGAAGAAGACATGGAAAAAAGTTCCCAGGAAATGGACGAGCAGAAAAACAGTAAGGCATCTCAATCGCAGAAAAGTGCGTCAGAGAAAATGAAAAAACTGTCGCAAAAAATGCAGGCGATGCAGCAGCAGCAACAACAAGAACAACAATCTGAAGACATAAAATCGCTGCGCGACATTATGGAAAACCTGCTTACTCTTTCCTTTGACCAGGAAAAATTGATGGCAAAACTGAAACAAACCAATCGTAATGACCCTGGCTATACCTCCATTGCTCGTGAACAACTGAAACTGAAAAATGATTCCAAGTTGATTGAAGATTCACTTTTCGCGCTTAGCAAACGAGTGGCTCAACTACAAACAGTTGTAAACCGTGAAATCCGCAACATCAATCAAAATATGGATGTAGCTATTGAAAACCTTGCCGAACGCCAAAGTCCGCTTGCTTCAAATCGTCAGCAATTAGCCATGACTTCTATTAATAATCTTGCGCTGATGCTGAGTGAGGTGGTTCAGCAAATGCAACAGATGCAGGCGCAAAGTAAACCAGGAAGTGGTTCATGTAATAAGCCCGGACAAGGCAAAGGCAAACCTTCTGCCGCCTCCATGAAAAAATTGCAGGAGCAACTGAATAAACAAATTGAACAAATGCAAAAAGGCATGCAAAAGGGCGGACAAAAACCGGGTGAAAAGCCCGGAGGTGCTCAAGGTGAAGGAGGCATGAGTGAGGGACTTGCAAAGATGGCAGCACAACAGGAAGCCATCCGCAAGATGCTGCAGGATGTTGCCAGTGAGCTTGAAAAAGAAGGAAAAGGTTCATCGGGTAACTTAGATAAATTGCATGATTTAATGGAAGAAACCGAAACAGACTTGGTAAACAAACGCATTACAGCCGAGACTTTGCACAGGCAGCAGGAAATACTTACCCGCCTGCTGGAAGCCGAAAAGGCAGAACGTCAGAGAGATGAGGAAGAGCGCAGGGAATCAAAAGAAGGGAAAAATGAAAAAATCAGTAACCCTGAAAACTATTTTGAGTATAACAGACGAAAACAGAAAGAAACTGAGTTGTTAAAAACTGTTCCACCATCACTGCAACCTTTTTACAGAGATAAGGTAAACGAGTATTTTAACAAAACGAATAATTAATACCGATATTCAACGATGACACAACACAATCTGACATTCCCGTCCACAGGTGAAAGCCTTCACATTGTAGAAAATTTAATTGACAATGTGTGCGCTAAAATGCATCTTGACGAAGATTATTACGGGAATATTCTGATAGCAGTGACGGAAGCGGTAAATAACGCTATCAATCACGGGAATAAACAAGATGCCTCTAAAATGGTAACACTTGAATTTACAGAGAATGACGACCATAGCATTAAATTCAGAATTACCGACCAGGGTTCCGGCTTTGATTTTGAAAATATTCCTGACCCCACTAATCCAGAAAATCTTGAAAAGCTGAACGGACGCGGTGTTTTTCTTATGAAACAATTATCAGATGAGGTTACCTTTGATGATAATGGAAGAGTGGTAGAGCTTTCATTTAAACTGGCGCAGCACGCGTAATAATTTTAAAGCATAGAAATAAAAAAAGCCTGTTCATTTTGAACGGGCTTTTTCTTTTTCTCCTTTTTAAAAATTAGGATTAGAAATATTAAATTCTATACATTCGCTTCATTAATAACCCCTTATTACATGAAAAATTTTTTACCTTTTACATTCTGCTTCTTACTTCTTGTCTCTGTTTCCAACGGACAAAATCTAATTCCCAATCCAAGCTTTGAAGATAACATTGCTTGTCCTGCAGGACCGGGAGAAACCTTTAAAGCTGTTCCGTGGGTTCAACCTTCGGGGCATCAGGGCACCAGTGATTATTTTCATGTATGTAACACAAGCCCTATTCCTATACAATCACCACCTGTAGGTGTTCCGCTTAATCTGCTCGGACACCAGGATGCGCGCACAGGTGATGCCTATTGCGGTTTTTTTACTATTGACGACCCGAATGATGGTGATGGTTATCGCGAATATGTTCAGTCTCCGCTTACAGCTCCTTTAACTGTAGGAGAAAGATATTGCGTACGTTTTTATGTTTCGCTTTCAGATTTAAGCACCAACTCAACAAATGGGGTAGGCGCTTATTTTTCAACACAACCAGTTTCCGGACCAAGTTATCTTCCATTGCCGCATACCCCGCAGGTAGTGGCTCCCGGAGTAATTGACAATTATTCAGGATGGGAAGAAATATATGGAGAGTTTATTGCCGATCAGGCTTATTCGTACATAACAATTGGAAGTTTTATACCGCAAGGACAAAGTACAACATCTGGTGGTGCGCCAATTGACCCTAATACTATTCCGCCCACCATCCCCATGCCCGGAGCTTATTATTATATTGATGATGTTTACGTAGGACCCTCTAACAACTGTCCGGTTCCCTGTAACCTGCAGTTTACCAATGCAAGCACAGTTGCTGATTGTAACATGAGCAACGGAGTTGCAGCAATAAATGTAACAG
>CAMDBK010000087.1 GCA_945889235.1 Chitinophaga pinensis | reverse complement strand
GTTATAGCTTCTTCTGCTTTTGGTAAATGCCTGAATAAATTCAACCCCGCCATAAAAATTCATCAGAAGTTTGTTGCTCAGAAACATGTAACCCAAAAAATGGTCGAGCATAAAACCATTGGTAAGTCTGTCGTATCCTTTCTTGGTATCTTTTGTAAGTTGAGGTGCAGTATTGTTGGCTACATCAATCCGTATTTTATGCTGCATTAAACCTGCACCCGTTGTGAAAATAATTCCTGAATTTCTGTTTGGTTTTCCGAGTGGAAATATCTTTCCGATTTTAGCACAAGTGGTATAACCTCTTTCAAAAATTGCCATATCGGCAAATTGCCCGTCCTGACCAATAACCTCACCTTCTTTGGTTTTCATACCATCAAGAATGGTGTTTTCTTTTACATCTGTTCCAAAGAAATAATGGAAGTCAACTCCAAAAACCCAGTTCTTTTTATTCTTCACCATTATATCAGCTCCGGCATTGGAATTAGTGCCAAAGCGTGTTTTCATATCACCTCCCGGAATTTGAAATGCATATGAAAAACAAAACATAGGAGCAGTTACCATGGAGTCTTTGAGATTCACCTGCGAAAAACAATTGATAATTGACATCCCGATAGCTATCGGGAGACAAATGATAATTAGTAATGCTTTTTTCATTGCAGCGCAAAGCTAATAGAAATCTGTGTTTAGATGAACAGGAAAGAATCATACTTTTGAAAACCTGAAATGAAGAACAAAACCGTTTTCCTCTTTCCGCTTGCAACTGCTGTTATTACAACGGCATTATTATTTCTGGTAATTGTAAATGGCTGGTTTGGCGAACCCACAGGAGTTGGCTCTGTTTTCTGTGAAGCCGACAGACCGGGCTTGATTAAACAACCGGTGAATACATGGTCAAATCTTGGTTTTATTTTTTGTGGTCTTTACATAGGTTGGATATTATCGCAGGGAAAATACAACCACAATAAAAACAGTCTTACACAAAAAACATTTTATGCAGCTTTCTTTTCTTCCCTAGTTGTTTATCTTGGTCCGGGCTCAATGGCAATGCACGCTACAACTACTGCTGTTGGCGGGTTTTTAGATATGCTCTCCATGTATCTGATAGCATCATTTTTGGCTTCGTATGCGGCTGAACGTTTCTTCAAATTATCACCACTTTATTTTTCCGTAATCTTTATCTGTGTTTTGAGTTTTTGCGTTTGGTCAAACTTCCAGAATGTTCATTTCATCTTTGATTTTTTCGGCAATACAGTTTTTGCATTTTTTGTCGGCACAGGAATAGTATTGGAAGCACTAAACATATTTGTCCGCAAAACCCAACACGAAAGCAAATGGGCTTTTCTGAGTTTTGGCGCGCTGCTGCTCGCTTTCTTCATCTGGAATTTATGGCAAAATGAAACCAGCCTATGCGACCCGTATTCACTGATACAAGGGCATGGTATCTGGCACTTACTGAATGCTATCTCGTTGTATTTTTTGTTCAGGTATTATGTTTCGGAACATGCAGAATAAGTGGCTGATAATTTCTATTCTTTCTTTCCTGTTGACAGGAAATTCTATAGCCCAACCCTGGTACCACCAAACTACTATTTACCAGATTTATCCCCGCTCCTACTACGATAGCAATGGCGATGGGATTGGCGACATCAAAGGCATAATTCAAAAATTAGATTACATCAAATCATTAGGGTTTGAAACCATCTGGTGCTCTCCGTTTTTCAGTTCACCACAAAAAGATTTTGGTTATGATATTTCGGATTATACAGGCATAGCGCCTGAATACGGAACACTGGAAGACGCACAAAAACTATTCGATGAAGTTCATAAACGCAAAATGAAAATTGTGTTAGACATGGTGATGAATCATACTTCCGATGAGCATCCGTGGTTTAAAGAATCGGCTTCACCCAAAAATAATCCGAAGGCGGATTGGTATATCTGGCGCGACAAACCCAACGGCTGGATATCTGCATTAAAACAAAAAGGCTGGCACTATTCAAAAGAGCGCGACCAATATTACTGGGCAAGCTTTCTGCCCTTTCAGCCTGATTTGAATTACCGTAATACCGAAGTAAAACGCGCGATGTTTGATGTAGTAAAATTCTGGCTCGGAAAAGGTGTTGATGGTTTTCGGTTAGACATGTTCAACTCTATTTACAAAGATTCACTTTTCCGTAACAATGCTGCATCACGCAAGGCAGTGATGGAAAAACACAATGCAAAAGACTACCGCAAAACCATTAAAGGTTATGTTAATCAGCCCGAGAGTTTTGGTTTTGCAAGAGAGCTGCGTGCAGTTTGCGATTCATTTGGAGATAAGATTTTGTTGGGCGAAGTATTCGGAAATCACCAGATGATAAGGCGTTTTTTGGGTGAAGAAAAGAATGACGGGCTTGGTCTTGCTTTTGATTTTGAAATGCTGCGCTTCAAGTTCAAGGCAAACTACTTTCACAAATTAATTGAAAGCATGGAAAAAGATTTTTCTGCACCGTTCAATCCGGTGTATGTATTCAGCAACCATGACCGCAGGCGCATGGCAAGGCGACTGAAAGTCAACATGGATAAAGCAAAGCTGCTGCACCTTTTACAATTCACAGCAAGAGGAACACCCTGCTTTTATTATGGTGAAGAAATTGGAATGACCGATGTGCGGATGCCTTACCGTAAGGCTTTAGACCCCGTTGCACATCTGCGTCCGGGATTGCCAAGACTTCTTGTTGATATGGTTGGCGAAACACTCAACCGTGACGAAATGCGCACACCTATGCAATGGGACAGTACAAAAAATGCAGGCTTTTCAGATGCGGAAAAAACATGGTTGCCTGTTGGTGAGAATTTCAAAACTATAAACGTTGCTTCAGAAAACAAGGATGAAAACTCCATGTTTAATTTTATCAAAAACTTAACTCAGACACGCAATAATCATTCAGCGCTGCAAACAGGTAAACTGGAATTAATTTCTAAAAAAGAACTTCCAACAAAAGTGTTGGGCTACTACAGAACTGATGGAAAGGAAAAACTGCTTGTACTGATAAATTTCAGCAGACATAAGAAAGAATTCTCAATAAGCTCAACTGATTTCAGCCCACTGCTTTCTACTGAGCTAAAAACACCAGAATCACCTGAAAAAACAATTAGTTTAAAACCATTTTTAGGTATGATTGTTACGGTAAAATAAGCCTGATTTCTTTCATCAATAAAATCCGCTTTTTTACTTTCATAAATTGTTAGCTTTGCACCCGTTTTAAAAAATCCATCACTAACTAATTAAGCAATGAAAATATTAGTCTGCATAAGCAAAGTGCCCGACACAACAACAAAAATTTCCTTCGTTGATAACGATACTAAATTCAATGAAGATAAAGTTCAGTTTATTGTAAATCCTTACGATGAGTGGTACGCGTTAGTACGTGCACTTGAAATCACCGAAAAACAAGGTGGAACAGTTACCATCATTAATGTTGGCCCTGCCGACAACGACCAGATTATCCGCAAGGCATTGGCAATTGGGGCAAATGACTCGGTAAGAGTTGACGGTAATTCAAACGAATCATTTTATGTGGCTTCACAAATTGCAGAATATGCAAAAACACAGGGCTACGATATTATAATGACCGGAAAAGAAACCATTGACTTCAATGGTGCTGAAGTAGGCGGAATGATTGCAGAATTAATGAATGTTCCTTACGTTTCACATGCAAGCACACTGGATGTTGATGGCGGAAAAGCAACTATGAAACGCAACATTGAAGGCGGTTACGAAACAGTAGAAGTTACCGGAACATTTGTAGTAAGCTGCCAGAAAGGAATGGCGGAAGCACGCATCCCTAACATGCGCGGAATTATGGCAGCACGCACAAAACCATTGACAGTAGTTACTCCTGTAAACGTAGCTCAACTTACTTCTGTAAAAGTATTCACATTGCCACCTGCAAAAGCTGCGGTTAAAATGATCAGCCCTGATAATGTTGCTGAACTGGTAAACCTGTTGCACACTGAAGCAAAAGTTATCTAATTATAAAACCCTTCGACTACGCTCAGGGTGACAAACATTAACATTTAAAAACATAATAAAAAATGTCAGTTTTAATATACGCAGACACCATCAACGGAAAAGTAAAAAAATCATCCTTAGAAGCAATTCATTACGGAAGCAAAGTAGCATCGCTGCTTGGAACCAATGCAGTTGCGCTGGTGGTTAACTCTTCCGATAATCTTTCTGAACTTGGTAAATACGGAGCAACAAAAGTTCTGAAAATAACCAACGATAAACTCAACTCATTCGACCCTCAATTATTGACTGCTGCTATTGCACAGGCTGCAAATTCAGCAGGAGCAAAAGTGGTGGTGTTCGCACATGACTCAACCGGAAAATCACTGGCATCACGCCTTTCTGCACGCTCAAAAGCAGGATTGGTAAGCGGTGCAACTTCACTTCCAAATATTGAAGGCGGAAGTTTTATTGTTCGCAAAAATGTTTTCTCGGGCAAAGCGTATGCAGATATAAACATCCTTACCGATGAGAAAGTAATCTCTTTAATGCCAAACTCTTTCACTGTAGTAGCAACCGATGCAAGCGCAGAAGTAGCTGACTTCAGTGCCGACCTGAGTTCACTAAATTCAACATTAGTTGTAAAAGAATTAAACCGCGCTTCAGCAGCCGGAGTAGCTCCGCTGCCCGAAGCAGAATTAGTTGTAAGTGCAGGTCGCGGAATGAAAGGGCCTGAAAACTGGGGCATCATTGAAGACCTTGCAAAATCAATTGGTGCCACAACAGCCTGCTCACGCCCTGTGGCTGATATCGGCTGGAGACCGCACCACGAGCACGTTGGACAAACCGGTATCGCCATCCGTCCTAACCTGTATATCGCCATCGGAATTTCAGGAGCTATACAACACCTTGCCGGTGTAAACCAAAGCAAAGTGATTGTAGTAATCAACAAAGACCCTGAAGCACCTTTCTTTAAAGCTGCCGACTACGGAATTGTTGGTGATGCATTTGAAGTGGTTCCTAAACTGACAGAAGCATTCAAAACGCTGAAAGCAAATAATCATTAATAATAGATAGCCACGAATTACACGAATTATCACAAATTAAATTCGCGTAAATTCGTGTAATTCGTGGCAAAAACACTACTTTAGATTTCTGCATTCACCGAATGGAAAAGAAAAAAATAAAATTAGACATCATCGGTTTATCTTACAGCCAGACACAATCGGGCGCTTATGCGCTCGTGCTAGGTGAAGCAGAAGGCAAAAGACGTTTACCTATTATTATTGGCGGACCCGAAGCGCAATCCATTGCGATTGAGTTGGAGAAAATGCAGCCCACTCGCCCGCTTACGCACGACCTTTTTAAATCATTTGCCGAGTCATTTAAAATCAGCATCAAAGAAGTGGTGATTTATAATTTAGTAGAAGGAATATTTTTTGCCCATTTAATTTGCGAGAATGAGTTGGGCGAAACTCAGGAAATAGATTCACGCACATCAGATGCTATTGCGCTGGCAACCCGCTTCAACTGCCCTGTATATACCTACGAGTTTATTCTTTCTTCTGCCGGAATAATTATGGAAGATGGAGGAGCTTTTCCTGAACAGGCCCAACTGGAAAAGAAAACACCCAAAGCCGGAAAGGGCGATAAATACTCGGAATTAAGCACCGATGAACTGAAGCAGTTACTGAAAGAAGCCATTGAAGATGAGGCTTACGAAAAAGCTGGACGCATCAGAGATGAGTTAGGTAAACGGAAGGAGTCGTAGCAACTTTATAACAACTAAAATCTAAGGCTTTTTTTCTTCTGCCTGTTTTATAATGGCCTGTACTTTTCCTGCTTTAAACTTTGCTTTGTAAACAACATTGCCCTGCTCATCCCAGTAGGTCCAAACTCCGTTCATTCTTCCATTCAAATACGTTCCCTGACTCCATTGCACACCGTGTTCAAACCAGCTTTCCTGCAGGCCTTCAGAACTTCCGTTTCTATAATTAATCTTCTGAAATAATTGTCCGTCCACATAATAATGCAACCATAATCCTTCTTTCATTCCTTTCAGAAAGCTGCCTGTTTCTTTCAGCTTTCCGCTTGGATACCATTCCTTCCATGCTCCGTTTTTCAGACTGTCAACATACATCTTTTCTGATTCCTGTTGTCCGTTATCAAACCATGTTTTTGATACACCATCCATCACTCCCATTTTGTAACCTGTTTCAAACTGCGGAGTTCCACTTTCATACCAGCCTTTCCAAACGCCATCTAATTTGCCTTCTTTAAAAGTTCCTTCTTCGCGTTTGTTTCCATTCAGGTAAAAGGCAGTCCACAAGCCGGTTTCCTTGTTACTTTCAAAATTTCCGAAGTGCTCTTTTGTTTTACCATCTTCATAATAAACAGTCCACTCACCAGTTTTTAAACCATCACTGAAGTTTCCTTTTTTCCAGAGTTTACCGCTTTCTTCGTAGTAATAAAGCCACTCACCGTGTTGCTTATCATTCACAAAATTTCCTTCGCTGCCTTTGTTTCCGGTCTTGTAATAAAAAATCCATTTGCCTTCACGGATATCATTTTTAAACATGCCTTCCATATCCGTTTTTCCGGCAGAAAACCACCATGTAAAATATCCTTCTTTCTTTCCGTTTACATAATAAGCATCAGCCATTGCTTTGCCGCCATCATAGAATTCATCTACGTTTCCGTGCAGCAAACCATTTTTATAATCGCTTTGTTTTTTTGTAGTTCCGCTCTCATACCAATCCATCCACAAACCTTCTTTCTTGCCGTTCTTCAACTGCCCTTCAAAATCTTTTTTACCGCTTTTGTACCAACCGGTATTCAGCCCGTTATCGTTGGTTTCGCTGAACTTTTCGCCTGTGCGGTAATAGCATTTCCATGCGCCTGATTTTTCATCCGTTTTATATTCGCCTGTGCAGAATAATTTTCCGTCATCATAGTATTCTTTCCATGCTCCTTCCTTCTTTCCTTCTTTAATAAAGCCTTCAGTTTTCAACTTTCCGTTAGGAAATTTTTCAGTAAACCTTTCCTGCGCAAAAACAGAAATTGATAAAAGAATAAAAACAAGAACAATTAGTTTTTTCATATATATTATTTCACGCAAAGTTCGCAAAGAAGTAGCAAAGCGCGCAAAGAAAGGAAACGTATTTTCAACAGCTATTGTGGATATTGATTAATAATAACGTTCAACGCATTGGGAATAATGCTGAACTTTAAAGGCGTTTCGCCAATTAATTCACCATCTGTTTCCGCAATTACTTCAGGTGATGAATTAATCTCAATAGTTTTTCCGGTATACATTTCCACCTCTTTCATTTTCACAAAAGTTCCGTTTTTCATTTTCGGTAAACTTAACATTGACTTCAACGGACTAATCTTTTTTAAAACAGTGATGTTGAAAATTCCGTCATCGGGTAAGGCCGATGGCGCCTGCATCATACCATCACCGTTGTACCTGCAAACACAAGCAGATAGCGTGAAAATATCTTTGACCGGGAATTCTTTTCCATCAATTTTGAAACTGATTTGTGTAGTTTTATATTGAAATAAATACCATGTAATCCAAAACAGGTAAAACAGTTTTCCGCCACTACCGTTTTGTTTCATCTTGCTTATTTTATCGGTAACAAAACCATCGTATCCAAGTCCGGCAATATTGATGAAATACCTTTTCCCGTTTGCGTTTTCAGCAATTCCAATATCGTGTTTAATTATTTTTTCGTAGGCTATTACAGCAACAGCTTCTTTATAATCTTTGGGAATATTAAATGTTTTGCACCAGTCGTTTCCGGTGCCCACCGGAACAACTGCAATTGTAATTTCTTCTGTTGAAACAATGAGTTGACTAAAGATTCCGTTCACCACTTCATTCAATGTTCCGTCACCGCCCATTGAAATGATTTTGCGATAACCTTTTTCAATTCCCTGATGAACTAGAACAGAGGTATGGCCTGCGTATTCACTAAAAAAAATATCGCTTTCAATTCCTTTCGCTAAAAGCAAATCCTGAACTTTTTTACTGTCGCTTTTACCCTTCCCGTTTCCGGAACTTGGGTTAGCAACAAGCAGCCATTTTGTGAAATCCATTTGACAAATATAGAAGAAAGCCTCACCCAATCCTCTCCAAAGTAGAGGGCATTAAAATAAAATGCAGAAAAAAGTTTTTTGTTATTTTCGCGCTCCATTCGGTGGTGAAGTCAACCACACATGCAAGGCCGGAGCAGTGGAATTTGAGTGAGCGATGAGTTGCTCACGTTTGTTCAAATTCTTGTTTCGGGGTGTAGCGCAGCCTGGTAGCGTACTTGCATGGGGTGCAAGTGGTCGTGAGTTCAAATCTCGCCACCCCGACTGGATAAAAGTCCTGCAGCAATGCGGGACTTTTTGTTTATGATTTATTTTAAATCTTCAAAATCAACATCCGTGAAAGATGCGCTCTCACCGCTTGTGTTTGCGCTATCGGGAGGAGTTGATTGTTCCTGCACCGGTGGTGGCGTATAGGGTTGTTCGTTTTGAACGAAGTCAAGAACTTCTTTTAAGCCTTCATTAAATTTATCAAAATCTTCTTTGTAAAGGAAGATTTTATGCTTCTCATAACGGAAAGTTCCGTCATCGTTAAAACGTTTTTTGCTTTCGGTAATGGTTAGAAAATAGTCGTTTCCTTTGGTTGCTTTTACATCAAAGAAATAGGTTCTTTTGCCTGCCCTTACTGCTTTTGAAAAAATTTCTTCCTTCTTATCGTTATAACCTTCTTCCATTTTATTCTGTGTTTATTAGATGAGCAAAATTAAAAAAATATTGAGCAAACGCATTTTTAATGAATTATTTTTACAAGGCAGATACAATCAGCAGAAACACTCATTAACGCGTATTTAAAACTTGTTGAAAAAATAATATTGAATTTCAGCAGCCGGCATAGATGAAAATCTATATTTGTGAGCCTTAAAAAAAACTAAAAAACGCTAACATGAAATTCATAATATCCAGTTCGGTTTTATTAAAAAGTCTGCAAAATATAAGCGGTGTGCTCAATGCCAGCAACACGCTTCCTATACTTGACAATTTTCTTTTTGAAATAAATAAAAACAAATTACAGATTTCGGGCTCTGACCTTGAAACCACCATGAGCACTTCGCTGGAATTAGAGAAAGCTGATAAAGGCGGCTCGGTTGCTATTCCCGCAAAACTGTTGCTTGATATTTTAAAATCATTGCCCGACCATCCTATTACCTTTAACATCAGCAACGAAACTTTCGGTATTGAAATAAGTTCTGACTACGGAAAATATAAACTGAGCGGACAAAACGGAAGTGAGTTTCCTAAAAATCCTAAGATTGACGGGGCAACCAAGCTTTCCATTCCATCACACGTTATTACCCGCGCCATTGGTAAAACCATTTTTGCTACGGGCAATGATGAGCTTCGTCCTGTTATGTCGGGTGTGTATTTTCAGCTGGCGCAGGATGCACTGATTTTTGTTGCTACCGATGCCCACAAGTTGGTGCGCTACAAACGCAGTGATGCAAAGGCACCCAAAGCCGCTTCATTTATTTTGCCGAAAAAACCGTTGAACCTTTTGAAAAACACATTGGCATTGCTTGAAGCGGATGTGCAGATTGAATACAACGAAACAAATGCATCATTTACTTTTAACGACACCAACCTTATCTGCCGCCTTATTGAAGGAAAATATCCGAACTACGAAGCGGTAATTCCTAAAACCAATCCTAATAAACTTACGGTTGACCGCAACTCCTTATTGAGTTCAATAAAACGTGTTTCTATCTTCTCTAACAAAACAACGCATCAGGTTCGTTTAAAAATTTCAGGAAGTGAACTGAACCTTAGTGCCGAAGATCTTGACTTTGCCAACGAAGCAACGGAAAGACTTACCTGCCAGTTTACGGGCGAGGATATGGAGATTGGTTTCAACAGTAAATTTCTGATTGAGATGCT
>CAMDBK010000086.1 GCA_945889235.1 Chitinophaga pinensis | reverse complement strand
CAGAACGTAACCTGCATGTGCCCAAAACGCAGACACAACTAAAAACTAAATCGGCTGCACATCTACCGTTGCCTCAATAACATTTTCAATGTTATCAGGTATCAGGTTAAGAAAATTATAGCCCGTAAGTGTTTCAAGGTAATCAACCTAAACTCTGTAATAACCCCAGTTCTGTGCATTTACCGTTTGGTTGTTGGGAATACTTATAGCAATAACACGTGTACTTGCTGTAACTCTGTTCACATCATTATAACCCACCGGTAATACCAGAATTACTTTCCATAAACTTGCAGGAACATTAATTTTTCCGCTGGCAATGGTATAGGTAATACCTCCGTTACTACCTGTACCGCCAGAACCAAAACCGCCCGAAATAATATACAACTCATTACCTTGTTGGGTAAGTGTTCTGCAATAAGTTTCAAGATAAGCCCATGTTTGCTGATTATTGATAGGTGCCTGCGGAATAATATTGCTCATTAAAAAGGTAGCAGCATTATCTGCCGCAACTAATGTGCGGTCTTCTGAATTGCACATGTGTCCGCGGTCAAAACCGGTATTGGTATAATTGCTTGAAGTAGCTTTGAAAAAAGTAGAAGGCAATGTGTTATCCGAAGCAAAACAATTGCAGCGCGGAACACTTCCCATCCATGCAGTACTTAAATGCCAGCTCACCCAGTTGGCTTCGCCTTTTGAGTTGTTGTAAGAAAGTGCATATTGCGTTTTTACCAGCAAATAATTATTAGGCATATTAATATCGGTAACAGCTGCACTGGGATTTCCCATGCCCATGTTATTATCCTGCGTAGGAACAGGAATGTTTTCTTCAATTGAAAAGTTATCGATATTTAATCTGCCGCCACTTAACTTGCGTATTTGAAAACGCACGTTGGTAGTATAACTCATTGTAAACTGAACTACAGACAGTGTGGTTGAACTGGTAGTAACCGTTGAACCTATTTTTGTCCAGGTACTGCCCGAATTAGTGGACGCATATAAATCCCATGTACTGGCTGCATCCGTACCATAAACCGCATGCTGAATAGTTACAAGTGATGCACCGTTGGTAACATCAAACTGCATGGTAAGCATACCTGTAGTTTGTATGCGTGCTGATTTTAAATCTATTTTTCTGTCGGAAGATGAAGTACCGATAAGAGCATTATTGAAATTCCATTTTCCGCTTGTAAGAATAACATCAGCAGTTGCATAACTTGTTTTGGTTCCCGCTTCATTTGTTTCGGGAAAGCCTGCATATACAGGGGCAAACGCATGCTCCGTTTCAAAGCCATTATTAATGTTTGGTTCAGGAAGTTCTTCTTTCTGACAAGATGTAACCGAAAGAATAAATGATACTACAAATAAATAACGCGCTGTATTTTTCATTGAATTATGGAATTGAATTTTGCGCGAAAGTAAACTATTTCAGTTTACTTTTAACAATTGAAGATGAATGGTTTAAACAGCATCTTTTTCAAAACCCAGCGAAAGCGAGTTTATGCAGTACCGAAGTCCTGTAGGCTTTGGTCCGTCATCAAATACATGCCCAAGATGTCCGTCACACTTAGCACACAGAATTTCTATACGCACCATTCCGTAACTGAGGTCACGCACTTCTTTTATTTTTTCTTTTTCTAATGCTTCATAAAAGCTGGGCCATCCGCACCCCGAATCAAATTTTGTGACGGACGAAAAAAGCGGACTGCTGCAGCCTGCACATACGTACATTCCTTTTTCTTTATGGATATTGTATTTGCCGGTAAAAGCACGTTCAGTGCCTTTCTTGCGAAGAACATCATATTGTTCGGGTGTTAGTTCAGCTTTCCATTCTGCATCGGTTTTCTTTATTTTTTCTTCCATTTTTGTTTTATTCCCTTCTTAAAATATTTTATATTCGCTGCAAAATTACTCACTTTTAAAATTTAAACATCATGGCAAGTTATGAACTCACAGGAAGATTAGTTGAAAAGTACAACGAACAAAAAGTAACCGACAGTTTCCGCAAACGCGAATTTGTGGTAGAAACACGCGAATCAAAAAACGACAGGGAATTTATTGAGTCAATAAAATTTCAGCTAACACAGGATAAATGCGGTCTGTTAGACAGCGTAAACCTGAACGAAGACGTAAAAATCACCTTCAATCTGCGTGGCAGACGCTATGAAAAAGACGGCAAAGTAAGTTACTTCACCAACCTTGAAGCATGGAGAGTTGAATCACTTAACAAAGGAAATTCAGCGCCTGCGCAACAATCAGCGCCCGCAACTTCATCTGCTCAGCAGGTTGAACAGGTTGCTGCTACATCAGCACCTGATGATGATTTGCCGTTTTAAATGATTAAATTTATTTGCAGGCTTATTTTTAAGCTTAGCGGTTGGACATTGAATAACAAAATGCCCGCGAACATCAACAAGTGCGTGATGATTGCAGCACCACATACCAGCAACTGGGATTTGGTGTATGCACTTGCCGCTTATGATTTGATGAAAATCCCTATGCGGTTTACGCTGAAAGATCAGCTGATGAAATTTCCTTTCAACCTTATTTTTAAACGGGTTGGTGCTATTGCTATTGACCGCAGTCCTAAGGTAGCAGGTGGTGAGCGCAAGAGTATGGTGGAAGCAATGACCGATTTATTTAACGGACGCGACCATCTCAATATTATGGTTACTCCCGAAGGCACACGTTCACTAAATACCAAATGGAAAACAGGTTTTTATTATGTTGCATTAAATGCCAAAGTACCCATTGGATTGGGTTATCTTGATTTTAAAAATAAAGTGGCAGGAGTAGGAGGAATGGTTTATCCTTCGGGCGACATAAAAAAAGACATGAAACAAATCATGGATTTTTACCGCGACATCAAAGGCTGCCATCCCGAAAAATTCAGTGTTGATGAATCGTATGCCTGAATAAGGAAGCAAAAGATTATTGAAATATTAAATGGTACTTTTTATTTTCAGAATTCTTTTCAGGCTTAAAGGATTTAAAGTTATTACTCCCGAAAACCTGCTTATTAAAAAATGCGTGGTGGTTGCAGCCCCGCATACCAGCAACTGGGACGGTGTTATAGGATTTGCTTATTACGATATTGTTGGTATAAAAATCCGCTTTGCCATTAAAAAAAGTTTTATGGATTTTCCGTTGGGTTTAATTTTTAAACCCATGGGAGGCATTGCCATAAACCGCAATGCAAATGAAAAAGGCGGTGAGAAAAAAAGCATGACCGAAGCCATGATTGATTTATTCAATGAAAGCGATGAACTGAATTTACTGGTAACTCCCGAAGGCACACGCAAAAAAGTTACCAAATGGAAAACCGGTTTTTATTATGTTGCCCTTGGCGCGAAAGTGCCGATAGCACTCGGCTACATGGATTTTGAAAAAAAAGAAGCAGGCATAGGAAAAGTAATTTATCCCTCAGGCGATATAAAAAAAGACATGAAAGAAATCATGGATTTTTACCGCAATATCAAAGGCCGGCATCCCGAAAAATTTAGTCTGGATTTGGATTACGCCTGAATTTCGGATTCTACTCTTTGCTGATTCATAAAATTACCTTAGCTTTGAAAACAAGGTATTTTCTTTTATGAATCCCATACTTTCCAAAATAGTAACCAATACCATTCTGCAAAATAAAAAGCAGAATGTTGGAAAACAAAAGAACTACTCAACCTTTGAGATGGCTAAAGGGTTGAGAGAGCTTCGCATTAATGTTGTTACGTTTGTTAAAGATTTATTCATGGTTACTGCAGGAATTTTTTCAGCCGGCTTCGGACTTGAAAGTTTTCTTATTCCCAACCACTTTATTGACGGAGGTGCAACTGGTATTGCGCTGCTTGTTTCCGGAATTTTTAATCTTCCTCTGCCCTTATTATTGGTGTTGATTAACATTCCTTTTCTTATTCTTGGTTACAATGTAATAAGCAAAATGTTTGCTATCAGAGCAGGAGTTGCTATTGCTGTTCTTGCTTTGGTAATTTCAACCGTTCATTTTCCTGACATTACACAGGATAAATTACTGGTTTCTGTTTTCGGTGGTTTTTTCCTGGGCGCAGGAATTGGATTAACAGTTCGCGGAAGCGCGGTGCTTGACGGAACCGAAGTGCTTGCTATTGCCATCAGCCGGAAAACAGGAGCAACCATTGGCGACATTATTCTTATCATCAATATTTTTATCTTTTCAACAGCAGCCTATTTTATTTCCATTGAAACTGCGCTTTATTCCATTATCACGTATCTGGCCGCTTCAAAAACACTCGACTTTATTATTGAAGGTATTGAGGAGTACACAGGTATTACCATTGTATCAAGCCACAGCGATGAAATCCGCACTATGGTAACCGAAAAATTAGGCATGGGTGTAACGGTTTATAAAGGCAAACGCGGTTTTGGGAAACACGGATATCAGAATGATACCGACATTATTTTTACAGTTATTACCCGACTTGAAATAAGTAAGTTGCGCTCTGAAATTGAAAAGATTGACCCCAATGCTTTTGTGGTAATGAACAGCGTAAAAGACACGCGTGGCGGTATGATTAAGAAACGACCTTTTAAACATTAACATGGAACAAACTGTAGGTGCAGCACTTGAAGAATACTTTGAAAAGTATGGCTTAGGGAAAGATGGCGGACTTGACAAGGCGTGGGGAAAAGTAAAAGTGGGCAATTTTTACATACCCATTCCAAATCCTGATTCACGCAAACGTGCGTTGGTATTTCACGATATACATCATTTGGTTACGGGCTATTCTGCTGAGTGGAAAGGCGAATTCAGCATCAGCGCATGGGAAGTAGGTTCGGGCTGTACAGATTTTTATGCAGCATGGGTGCTTGACTTAGGCTTGTTGGCACTGGGCATCTGGGTTTACCCTAAACTGGTTTTCAATGAATTTGTCCGTGGATTACGCTCACGTAATCTTTATCATCACTTGCTTACACCGCAGGAAGCAAAGAGCAAGACCATTGCAGAGCTTCGCGATTTTTTAGAAATAAAATCACCGGGTAACGAAAATCCTACCACTGCGGAAAAACTTCAGTTCGTGAAATGGTGGTTTATCTCGTGGGTTTTTTCGTTTATATTTTTTCTTCTTCCGCTCCCGCTGATTGGGTTTGCGGTGTGGTGGTTATTGCAATAATTTCGGATTACAGATTGTGAGCTAATCCGCAATTTAAAATTTACAATTCGCAATTATCTGCAGCCAGTTTTCCGGCAGCCCAGCCGGTTTGTAAACAGGTGCCAATCACACGTGCGCTTGCAATAGCTTTTTCTGTTGCAGAACTATTTTTACCTGCAAAAAACAAGTTGTCAAACTTTTCAGACATCAGGCAGCGTGCAGGTATCTGATAAAAATCATCTTCAGCAAAGTAATCCATTTTTACTTTGTTATCGTTGCCCCAAAACTCAACTGGCCAGGCTCCATTTGCAATTCCGTCATCAAATTTGCGACAATCCATAACATCAGTTTCGGTAAGAGTGTATTTTCCTTTTGCTCGTCTTCCTGTTCTTATTCCCGCTTCGGCAGCCACAAAACTGATGTGTGAATTTCTAAATGTTTCCATATTGTTTTTCAGAAAATCAAAAATAGTGTTCACACTTTTTCTTCCGGTAAGTTCAACTGCTGTAGCTTTATTATTGGTGTTACCAATGCTTAGCGGAATACCGATTTTTAACATGACACTTTTTTCGTGCAACGAGCCCGGGACCACTGAAACCCATTGTAATGATGCATGAATATTTCCGTTATCCACCGCACGTTTTAGTTCACGTGCTATATGCAAACCCAATGATTCAGGTGAAGAGGTTTCAATGTTCTCAACCGTAAAAACCTGTGCTGATGCCTGATATTCATTTTCTTCTACAGTATTGTCTCCTGCTAAATAACAAAGTGAAGCCTCACCGCTGCAATCAATAAAAGCATCAGCCCTGAATTTTATTTTACGGTCGTAAACAAATGCTTCAGCAGAAATTATTTTCTCTGCTTTTGTCTCAGCATTAAATACTGTTGAATGATAATAGGTTTGAACTCCGGCTTCCGCTAGTAATTCGTCACAAACTGTTTTGAAATCAAAAGGATTGTATGGTAAATAGTAAAGTCCGTTTGCACCACTTTGAGTCATAGTTGAAGAACGTTTCTGAAGACGTTCAGCAAACTCTTTCATAAAACCTTCTGAAACAAATTTTGCCTTCTGTTTAAAGCTGCGTAGATAAAGTCCGCAAACAGTGCCCACCGCAGATGCCGTTGCTCTGCCACCGGGAAAAGAATTTTTTTCAAGCAAGGCAACACTCAGACCTTCACGTGCAGCCGCCACTGCAGCTGCAATGCCTGCCGAGCCTGCGCCAACAACTACTACATCGGTTTTTAGTTCAGATATTTTCAAGGTAAAAGCAGTTCAGTAATCTTTTCTTCAAAGCGGGTTATTTCATAGCTGCTTATAACCCCGGGATTGTAAGCGGTTATAATTTTCAGCGCTCCTGTATGTTTCATAACAACGAAGGTAATATGTGGCGGACATGGATTAGGAGGGTAGTTTAACACTTCTGTAATTTCTTTGCCCATGAAGGTTTTCATTCCTGAAAGTGTTTCACCTACATCAGAAAAAAGAAAGCTGCACACCGCACCTTTAGTGGGTAATTTGAAAAAGAAATCATAAACCGAAAGCGGTAGAAAGCGAAATGTTTTTAATAAATACGAATAGGATTTAGGGCTTTTATCTCTTACCTGCTGCATCATTTGTTCGTTAATAAATTCTGTGGCTTCGGTCAGGTTAGTAAGCTTGTTAAATGGAATGGTGTAAAACAAAAATGAAAGATGATTGCCCAGCACAGTCTGCTCATTTCCTCGCAGGCGTTGGTTTTGCGGAACGGGAATAAAAAAACTATCGCTTGTTTTTGCAAAAACAGTTTGCTGCAAAGCCATTGATGTAGCCGCAAGGTAGAACGCACTTTTTGAAATGCGGGCACCGTTTTTAACAGCGTTTTGTTCAATCTGTTTTGTTTCTTCTTGAGTAAATCTGATTATGTGCGAACCTGTTTCTGTTTCACCTAACAGAAGTTTTGCTAATTTTTTTGGTGTTTTGTTAAAAACAAGTCGTGTGGCTTTTAGTGTATAAACAAGTTGCCGAACAATTGAAACTGCCTCATTCTCTTCCTTTGTAAATGGAGTGAATGCGGGCTGTATGTTTCCGGCTATAATTTTTGCGATAGCTTGTATTCCCATATTGTCAGCAAGAACATGGTGTGCAGAAATAATAAGAGTTGAGTTGGATTTGTTCTGCAATAAATCAAGATGTAAAAGATTGCCTGAGTTTACTTTAATATCAGGCTTTATGTCAACAGCGTCTTGTTCTGATGGATGCTCAATGATTTTAACCGGCTTTTGATTTGCTTGCGCTTTCCAGCGTGGAATACGCAAAAAGCCTTCTTCAATTTTAAGTGAATTGATTTGGGTTAAAAAAGTATTTTCATTTACAACCTTTCGCAACTCATCAGCATTGATTCTGCCCTTTACTTCAATGCCTAAGCTGATTACATTGCCAATATAACCTCTAAGTCGTATATGCCTGTCAAGCAGCAATTGAAATTTATCAGCACCTGAAATTTTGTAACTGAAATCAGTAGCTGACATGGTTGACTATTTAGTGTTTAACAATGTATAAACACATGAGGCAATGGCATCAACGCTGTTTAAGTTTTCAGCTATAAGGTGGGTATCTGGAATAGTGACACCAAACTGGCGTTCAACAAAAAGAATAATTTCAATTACAGAATACGAATCAACTCCGGTTTTTGCAAGGTTACTACTGCTTTCAAAGACAACACCTTGAGCAAGAATAGTAGTCTTTACAAATCCGGTAAGGGTTTGGCTGATGTTTTCTTTTGTGTTTTCCATGAAAAAATAGCGGAACGAAAGTAAAACAAATTTATGCTTTCTTATATTTGTAGCGATGAATACAAAGAAGTCAGCATCAATTATAGGTTCAGGCATTGCAGGTTTGGCTGCCGCTATTCGGCTTGCTGTAAAAGGTTTTGATGTTACCGTTTTTGAAGCGGGAAGTGAGCCGGGCGGAAAAATGGGTGAAAAGACTATTCTGGGTTACCGCTTTGATACAGGTCCTTCTGTTTTTACCATGCCGCAATTGGTTGATGAACTGTTTGAACTGTGCGGAAAAAACCCACGTGATTATATTCATTACACAAAACTTGACCCGGTTTTTAATTATTTTTATGAAGACGGAACACGCATTACAGCTCCACATGGCGCTGTAAAATTTGCTGAAGAAATAGCAGCTAAAACAACTGAGAAAAAAGAAACTGTTTTATCTTTTCTTGAAGCCTGCGAAACAAAATACAGGTTAACGCATAAGGTTTTTATGGAGCGCTCACTTCATAAGCCGGGCAATTACCTGAACTACGAAACCCTTAATGGAATTGTAAATTTCAGAAAGGTGCAGGCTTTTAAAACAATGAATGAGGCAAACAAAAAGCATTTCAAAGATCCGCGTGTGGTGCAGTTGTTTAACCGCTATGCAGGGTACAATGGTTCCAATCCTTTTCATGCTCCGGCAACGCTCAATGTTATTCCGCATATAGAAATAAACACAGGCGCATATTTTCCGGAAGGCGGAATGTATTCCATTATTACCTCTTTATTTAAACTTGCAAACGAGCAGGGTGTTAATTTTATTTTCAATACACCCGTTACCGGAATTATTACCACGAAAGGAAAAGCAACTGGTATTCGCACTGCCGAAACAGCCTATTCTTTTGATGTAGTGGTAAGCAATATGGATGTGTTTAACACGTATCAGGATTTAATACCCGATGCCCCCAAACCAAAACTAACACTGCGTCAACCCAAGTCAAGTTCGGTAATTGTATTTTACTGGGGAATTATGAAAAGCTTTAAGCAGTTGGGGCTCCACAATATTTTTTTCAGCCGCAGTGACCGTGAAGAGTATAATTATATTTTTGAAAAGAACAGAGTATTTGCCGATCCTACAATTTATCTTAACATCACGTCAAAGGTAAATTCATTTGATGCTCCTCCGGGTTGCGAAAACTGGTTTGTAATGGTTACAGTACCCAACAACAGCGGTCAGGACTGGGACCGCTTTGTGCGCTTTACCCGTAAAAATGTTATTTCAAAACTCGACATGTTTTTAAAAACAGATGTTAAAAAACTTATAGGCTACGAAGCCATACTTGATCCGCGCAGGATTGAAGCCGAGACTTACAGTGCTTTTGGGGCTGTTTTTGGCAATGCCTCTAACAGTGCCTATTCAGCTTTTATGCGTCATCCCAACTTCAGTTCAAAAATAAAGAACCTTTATTTTTGCGGGGGTAGTGTGCACCCCGGTCCCGGTATCCCGCTTTGTTTGCTGAGTGCAAAAATTACTGCAGATTTGGTGGAGTAGACAGTTTAAAACGCTGTTAATATTTGTTTCATTTTACTTGTAACATATGGAAGACAATCAAGTAAAACATTTTAGTTTTAAAAAAGACATACTTTTGTTTATGCATTTGAACGTTTACCCGTCACATAATTGGTTGAAAGCAGTCCTGCTTCCCGGCATTTTTCTTCTGTTTTCACAGCCGGTTTTTTCACAGCTCAGAGTTCTCACTATCTCCGGAATAGCCAAAGAAGATGGAAGAAATCTTGAAGGTGCAAAAATTACATTGTATAAAAACGACAAGGCTGCCGGCAGTAATACAACCGCATCAGTCGGGCGTTTTAATTTCCGCCTTGATGTAAATAACGAATACATTGTTGAGGTTGCAAAAGAAGGGTATGTTACCAAAAAGATTTACTTCAATACAACAATGCCCGCAACAGATACCATTGACGAAAATTTTGATTTTGTAGTGGAGCTTTTCAAAAATGTGGAAGGGTTAAATACAGCGGTTTTTGTTAATCCCGTTGCTAAAATTACTTACAATAATAAGTTTAAAGATTTTGATTATGATTTAGACTATA
>CAMDBK010000085.1 GCA_945889235.1 Chitinophaga pinensis | reverse complement strand
ACAATTCCGTAAAGATTTTCAGCGCCCAGCCAGTAATAAAGACTGCCGAAAACAACATTATCAAAAAGATAAAAGCAAACAAGCACTATCCAGTAATGCGTCCATGAAGTAGTGATGAGCCACTGGAACAGAAAAAAATTTCCGAATACTCTTCCGGTTTTGCGTTCAATATTATAAGAGCCATCCGTATTAATAGAACGCTGCCTTCCTTTCTGCCCCTCATGGTCAAGTCCTATGTCTTCACCGGGTTTCATGCGGTCTATTACTTTTTGAAGAACACTCATAATTTATTGTTATCAGTAGCGAAGATAAAAAAGAGAAGCGGAACTACTGAAAAAGTAATTCAGCTTCTCTTTGGTTGGATTTAAAATCGAAACCAACATTCTTTAATTAAAAGAATAATTCCCCGGAATAACTCCTACATGCAACGAGTCAACTACACTGCCGTTGCTTAGGTTGTAACGTGCTACATAGCCATCCTGCACATAGTCCAACGCATTGCTGCCAAATAAATAGCCCGAAACAGGGTCAATGCCGATGCTGTAAAAACTACGGTTAACCACATCAGATGATGGAAGTGAAGTTGCATTCACATCCACTTCATATACACCACCGTTTAAGCTGTAATACAATTTTGTTTTTGCTTCGTTGGTAATTAACGACATCGGATGGTCTGAAGAAGAACCGAAATCCAAGGTCAGTTCAACCGTTTTTGTTGTTGGGTTAAGTCTTACTAATTTTCCGGGAGTATCATTGGCAGGAACTGTCCAGTCCTGAATTCCGCTGCAAAGTATCCATAGTTTTCCGTTGGCATCAACGGATAATGCTTGTGGCCGGTGTCCTACAAAAACAGTTGCCGTTAATGCATCACTTGTAGTGCTGATACTTGAAACCGTGCTGTCGTTTCCAAAGCCGCCCAGGTTGGCAACAAAAACTTCGCTGCCTATTAAAGCCATTTGTTCGGCACCGCTTCCGCCAGTTGCAATGGTTGACGAAACGGTGTTGTTGTCGAGGTTGATCACTTTTATTCCCGAATTCCAGTCGGTGAGGTAGCCTTTGTGTTCATCAACACCCATAAAGAAACGCGGAGTTCCCACATTGTCAATTGTTCCGGTTGAAACAAAATCAGCAACATTTACTACTTCTACTTTTGCAGCGTTGTTTACTACAATATAAGCTTTGCTGTTAAACACTTCAATGGACTGCACCACATTTCCAAGCGGACGGTTATTCGCCACTTCAAAAATGTTATTTCTTACCGCACCTGATGTTCTGTTGTAAAAACTCACGGTGCCTGTTCCGCTTCCAAAAGGACCTTCGTTGGTAATAAATACGCCTGTTTCATAAGCGCCTTGTGTGTTGTTGGTGTCATCTTTTTTGCAGCTGCTGAGTGCCGCGATGAATAAAAGTAGCCCCATCCCAACCTTCCCCAATGGGGAAGGAGTAGAGTGACTAAATTTACTTGAAGAAAATAATTTGATAGTAGTTTTCATTTGATTGTTGTTTTTGATTGGTTAGTATTGATTATTGATATTGATTATTGTTGTATTTTACTTTAACACACGAGCACGTGAACACTTGAACACGTTAACACCTGAACACTTGAACACAAGGGAAACACTAAAATTCCTTCCCGGCATTGGTCTGTAAGCCAAGGTCTGGTAACTGGTATTCCAAATATTGTTTATTCTGAAACCGAAACCGATTCCCATTTTATTCAACTTCAGGTCATAATTCAATACGATGTTCCCGATAGTGTATCCCGGCAAGGATTGATTGTTGTCAGAAGTAGTGAACCGTTCACCCGTATAAGCCTGGCGGTACGAGAATGAAATACTTTTCCAGCGAAAACTGAACACTGCGTTTACGTTATGCTGCGGCACATAAATCAATTGTTTACCCACGCTGTTTTCAAGCGATACAGCAGTTTCAACAATAGTGGAAAGCGTGTAGGAATAAAATGCGTTAATACCACTTTCAATGGTGTTCTTTTTGTAAGTCAATCCTACGTTAGCTTCCAATCCTCTTGCCCATACTTTCTGCAAATTCACGGGCGTCCAGATATTAGGACTGGCAGACAATGGCTGCCACATAATCCAGTTATTAATCAGTGAACTGAAACCGGTAACTGAAAATGAAGGCGTGAATAATTTTGTACCATCAGCGGAGGAAGAAAATAAACCTGCTTCAGCATTCCAGCCGCTTTCGGGCTTTAAATCAGGGTTTCCGCCCGGTTGCCAGAAGCGCTCATTCATAGTGGGAACACGATAGCTGCGTGAAATATTGGCACGTGCAGAAATAAACTTCCACACTTTTCCTTCCATGCCAAGTGAGGGTGTAAACGGAATAGCATACCCTTCCACCAACTCCTGCCTTAAGTTGATGGTTGCTTTCCAGTTTATTTTTGTGAAAGGATAAAGGAAAGAAAGAAATGCCGCACCCTGGTTCCTCGTTTGGTTTTTCTGATATTCTTTTACATCTGCAGAATAAAAAGTATAGTTGATTCCAATGTTCAATTTTGCTTTACCGAATAGTTGTGTTGCATATTCAGCCTCACTGATAACGCCTTGTGTATTCAGTTTTTCGTGCAGTGAAATTGTTTCATTGTCGTATCGCTGATGTTCATTCAGCCATGCCACTTTTGTTTTCAATGTTGATTTAGCAAACATCTTTTTTGCCTCCAGTAAAAAACGAAATGAGCTGTCGCTTTGCTGCTCGCCATTATCACTGCTGGTCATTGCAGGTGGCAGGTTGCGGTGCGTGTAGGTATGCCAGAGGTGAAGCGAAACGATAAAATTATTTTTAAACAAACGATGAACTTCAGCCGTTCCCCCATAGCTGAAATAATCAGCGCTGACAAGCTTTTCCTCGGGACTGCCTGATTTCCCTTTATTGATAAACGGAAAATTATTTTCGCACTGACGGTAATAAGCTGCCACTCGCGAATACCACTTTGCATTGGAGAAAATTCCGTAACCCGAACCTTCATATAAGCCAAAACTTCCCGCCATTCCGGTAACGGAAATATCCGTTACTCTTTTAAATTCAGGTTTTGAATTCAGGTGAACCGCACCACCAATTACTCCGCTTCCGTAAAGTGATGCAGAACTGCCCAGCTGAATTTCGGCAGTATTAATAAGAGCAGCAGGAATAAGTGCAAAATCAGAAAGCCCCAGATTAGGTGGGTTGATATTAATTCCGTTCCAGAACAGACCCGTATGTGCAGGACCTGTGCCACGTATAGCAATAGTTGCAAGGCTCCCCTGTCCGTATGTTTTTAAAAAGATAGAACTGTTTTCAGAAATCACTTCTGATAAATTGAGCAAATGACTTGCATCGATTTTTTTTCTGTCAATTTTGCTAATGCTCAATCCCATGCCGAAATCATTCAGCCTGTTTTCGGGTATGTTTACTTCAGGCAACTTGTAAACTGAATCAGGGTTTAACTTTTGCGCAAAAGCATGGCAGGCGCAGACAATGCACACAGCAACCACAAGGAATAGTCTGCCGAAGGACACGCAGAAAGAACAAAATGTTGAAACAAACGATAAACTGATTTTACTCAGTCCGCTCAAAACTTTTTACCCGAAAGCATTGAACCTTTGTCGGGCGATGGCAGGTCTTCTGACTTGTTCTTTTCCGGAGCCTTCCCGTGTCGCCTCAGGCGACACAGTGGCAAAGATTTCCGTTTTAGGCTTCAACCCGTAACCCTCTCCTATGCAGAGGGCAGGGTGAGGCTTTTGAACTTACAGCAGCGGGAACTGTTCACGATTTAAACGTGATTCCCATTTTAATCCTGTGAATTTGACATCTTCACTTAGAACCATCACTTGGTCGCAAAAGTATTATTTTTTTAACTAATCAGTTTGAATATATTTTTCTAAACTTGCTGTGTCTTTAATTCTACTGCCGGATAACACTATGTTGAAATTTATTTTTTCTGTCTTTATTATAGCATTCAGCAGTGCAGTTATCGCCCAGAATAATAAGGAAATCGAAATTTATGTCAACGGAGAACTTGAAAAAGTTTCCACAGGAAGAAAAAACATTTTTATTACTGGGAAGGGTGACACCATTGAATATTCTGTTGATGATATTCTGAAACAGATGATGAAAAGTCAGCCAAAAAAAATTGACTCAGCAGAGGTTGTTAATAAAACTATAGCTGAACAAAAAGAAGTAGCAACTAATAAGAAAGCAGTTGGTTTCTCACCGGAAGAGCAGATTCAAAAAGATTTGAATAAAGAAAAAGAACTGAAAGAAAAACAGGAAATACTTGCTAAAGAAAAGCAAATTGCAGAGAAGAAAGTATTGGAAAACCGTCAGAAAGAAATGAAAGAACTTGAAAGCAAAAAGATTGAAGAGGAGAAGATAATTGAACTGAAAAAAAATGTTAAAACCGACTCAGTAGATGAAGCAAAAAAAGAAATTGAAAGACAATACATGCTATGGGTTGATTCACTGGAACAGACTGATGGAAAAAATGAAGAGCTAAAAACCATCTCAGGTAAAGTGACTTATAGTCGTGAATTATACCCTACAGGTAACAATGAAGTTCAAGTGGTTAAAGATACTATCAGTATGGTATCAGCTGACAATATACAGGTATTACCTGTTGAAGAAAAAGTTGTTGAAAACGAAAATGTAAGTTCAGTTGTTGAAAAAGTCGAAGAAAAAGTTGCTTCACCTCCTGTTGATATAAAAGTCAACGAACAAATAACTTCACCAATAATTATTGAAGAAGTAATTGCTGAAAAAGAAACTGCAATTCCTGTTGTTGAAGCGGAGAATAAACCTGTAAAAGTTGCTGAAGTACTTATTAAAAAAGAAGAAATAAAAACTCCTGAAATTCAGAAAACGAAATTTGAGTTTAAAAAATATTTCCTTCCCGACCCGATGGTTAGCGCAGAGAACATTGGTCTTAAGGATACACTCACTTTTATTTATGACGAATTAACATTCAATAAAAATTTCCCAAGTATGGAACTTGGCTCGGCAAATAATTTTTCGCTTTGTTATGATTATACTGTGTGCAACTATCATGGTTATGACGAAGAAACAATTGCAAGGCAAACAACCCGCTATAAAGTTTGTTTGTCGGGTACAATGAATGATAAAAACAAAGTTGCAGAAGTATACATTGACACCAAAACAGGTCGAAAAAAAATATACTATTCCGTTGCCCTTTTAGACGATAAAAAATTAGTTCTTATAAAACGATAATGATTAAAGAAACCGCAGCTTCACTTTTCCTTGCACTCTTCTTTTTCTTTTCTTCTTCAGCTCAAAATAGTGATCAGCAGAAACTGATTGCAGCACTCCTAGGCCATACACAAATTCAGGATGATTTATATGAACTCTGTGATAAAATTGGTGGTCGTGTAACCGGAACAGATGCTAATATAAAGTCGGTGGAATGGGGCTTGCAAAAATTTAAAGAAGCAGGAGTTGATGCCCGGAAAGAAGGCTTTCAGATGCCTGCTATGTGGGATGAAAAAAGCTGCACAGCAAAAATTACTGGTGCAGCCAATTTTTCTCCAAAGGTCGTTTCCAATGCATTTTCAATAGGCACAACAGCAGCAGGTCTTGAAGCAGAATTAATTTCCGTTGGACACGGAACTGAAGAAGATTTTAAGAAAGCAGGAACTACAATAAAAGACAAATTTATTTTTATCGCTACCGATGAACTTGTTGTATTGGATGGGCTTTTCAAAGAATATAGTGATGCGCACGACATTGAAGGCAGAGCACTGGCAGCCGGTGTAAAGGGAGTGGTTTACATGTCATCACGCCCGAAAAAATTATTGTTCCGCCACCTTGCTTCACGCGGTTATAAGAATACGCTTCCGTTGGTGGTAATGGCGCGTGATGATGCCTCGCGGTGCTTAAGAATTCTTGACAAAGGTGAAAAACTCACTATCAATCTTAACATTGAACTTACTACTGGCGGCTCATATACATCTTACAACGTAATCGGTGAAATAAAAGGCAGCGAAAATCCCGATGAAATAATTGTGGTAGGCGCTCATCTTGATTCGTGGGGTATGGGGACAGGCGCTAACGACAATGGCTGTAATGTTACCATGGTTATTGATATTGCGCGACAAATAAAACTGCTCGGAATACAACCCAAGCGCACTATTCGTTTTGCACTTTGGAACGGTGAAGAGCAGTGTATTTGCGGCTCGTGGGCATACACACAACAACACGAAAAAGAACTGGATAAGCACGTTGTGACTGCTGCAATTGATATTGGCAGCGGGAAAATTACCGGCTTCTTTACCGGCCATCGCCCCGAACTGGAAGCAGAAACTAATAAAGCATTGCAGGAAGTTTCTGCACTTGGCCCGTTTGAAAATATGGATGTTTCTATTGTAGGAACCGACAACTATGATTTCATGATGCAGGGCGTTCCTAACCTGGTTGGCCTGCAGGAAGAAGCAAACTACTGCTCAGATTACCATTGCGAAAGCGATACCTACGACAAAGTAAATCTTCAGAATGTGAAAATCAATTCAGCGATTACAGCAGTCACTTTGCTTCATTTCGCTAACCTTGACAAAGTAACTTTGAAAAGACAAAACCGTAATGAGGTTCAAAAAATGATAGAAGAAACCCAGCTCGAACCTCAAATGAAAGCTTTTGAGTACTGGCAGGGCTGGTTAGACGGAACACGCGGAAGAAAATAAAAGAGAAATCATGAATTGTAATCAACTGAAAGGCGTAGTAAGGATTGTTATTATTCTTCTGCCTATCTATTCTTTCGGGCAAAAAATCAGTAATGATGAAAGCCTGAAAAATAACCACCCGGTTGATTTGCGCAAAATAGTTTCCTCTTTTGATTGCGGCAAAATTGCAGCTGCAGATACTTCTTCTGCACGAAATTATTTGCTTCAAACTATTCCTAACCTGAAAGGAAAAGAATTTTCTCTTCAGTTTCTTGAAAGTAAGGAAAGCAAAACAGGATTGCATTATCTCTATCGCCAGAATTATCTGGGAAGCCCTGTTTACAGAGGAAACGTGAAAATTAATTTAGACCGAAGCGGAAATATTTTATCCCTGTTTGATAATACCTATCTGATTTCTGAAAACCCGAAAGGTCAGTTTCCATCTGCTGAAAATAGTAACGCGGTAATAAAAAAATTGTATCCTGAAGAAAAGGAAATCGAAAGATCAATGATTGAGAATTTATATTTTGATACAGGTGAAAACCTTATCCCTGCTTCACGAATTGAGATTTGGGATGAAAGCGGAAACTTTTTCGAACTGATAATTAATTCACAAACAGAAGTTGTTTATCAACGCGACCTGAATACGTATTTCAATCGCGAAATAATAACTCTTACTGATACACCTGCGATTGCACGTATTTTCAATCCCGATCCACTTACAACAGCAGGAGTCACCTACGGCACACCTTATGAAGATGCGGCAGATGCTGATATTTCGCAATTAAATATGCAGCGTCAGCAAGTAACTATTGATGTTAGTTTGGAAAACGACACGTTTAAACTTGAAGGTCCTTATTGCATAATATCTGAACATTCAATTCCGGATGTAGTACCTGTCACCAGCATGACTCCTGATTTTGAATTCACTCGCTCTCAGGATGGGTTTGAAGATGTAAATGCATTTTATCACATTAATGTGTATCATGACTATGTTGAACAACTGGGTTTTAACAACATTGTAAATTACGGAATATGGGTTGACACACATGGTATGGGAGGGGCAGATAATTCTAATTTCAGCGCTGCCGGAAGCCCGCCACGCCTTTCACTTGGTGAAGGTGGTGTAGATGATGCCGAAGATGCGGATGTAGTAGTACATGAATACGGACATGCCATATCTTATTCTGCTGCACCCGGCACAAATTCAGGCACAGAAAGAAATTCTATTGATGAAGGCTTGGGCGATTATTTTGCTGCTTCGTATTCTAAGTCAATCAACCCGTATAACTGGGAGAATATTTTCTCATGGGATGGTCATAACGAATACTGGAATGGCCGTGTAGTTGTAAGCAGTAAACATTATCCTGAAAATCTGATGAACCAGATTTACAAAGATGCTGAACTGTGGTCGTCAACAATGATGCAGATAAGCGATGATATAGGAAGAGAGAGAACGGATGAAATATTAATAGAATCAATGTTCAGTTATTCAATAAATATGACAATGCCTGATGCTGCTAATCTTCTTGTACAGGCAGATGTTTTACTTAACGGTGGAGGGTATGTTAATCCAATAAAATACTTCTTGTGTTCCCGCGGTTTTATTCCTTGCTTTATCGGAATTGATGAAACCTCATCCGATACTTTTTCTGTACTAAACTCGTATGGCTTTGCTGCAAAGAATGAGAACGTTGTTATTCAATTTTCTTCTCCTCAGATTGGCAATATTGAAATTGCCGATGCAACAGGAAGAATTGTATACAGAGAATCATTTTCAGCTTCTTCACACCTTGAAATTTCACCAAAATCATTTGTAAACGGAATTTATTTGACGAAAATAACATCAGACAACTTTAGCAGTTGCTTCAGGCTGATGAAGTGGTAAATTATTCCGACAGAATAATCATTGGTTTCCTGTGTGAATAATAAAAATTTGAAGAATTTTATTCTGTGAAATCGGTTTGTGTGAAATTTTGTTTTACATTTGTGTCGAACTAATAATTCTGCAAAACAATTTGGGTAAACGTTTACTTTCTAAATAAAACGATTTTTAAGTAACCCAAATATTTTTTCGCCATAGTTCAACCTCTACTTTTTTAATTCTAATCAATTTTAAAAAAGGAGGAACTATGCAATACCATCAAACCGATGAACAATTGATAAGCGGCTACCTTAACGGTAACAACAATTGTTTCGAGCAACTGCTCAAACGTCACAAAAACAAAATTTTCTCCTACCTGTTGCTTACAGTTAAGCAGCGCGATGTGGCCGAAGATATTTTTCAGGATGTTTTTGTAAAAGTCATTAACACCATGAATAAAGGCAGCTACAAAGAAGAAGGAAAATTTCTTCCCTGGGTGATGCAGATTGCTCATAACATTGTGATGGATTATTTCCGCAACGGCAAAAAAATGCAGTTTGTTGATAACGCAGAAAATGAAGAGGAGGATATTGATATTTTCAGGTTACTGGTAAACGATGAGAAAAACGCTGAGGAAAAAATTATAGGTGATGAAATCGATAAAGAAATTCGTGCCATGGTAAATAATCTTGCCGATGAACAGAAAGAAGTAGTGCTGATGCGACATTACGGAAAAATGAGTTTCAAGGAAATTTCAGAGCTGACTAACGTAAATATTAATACCTGTTTGGGTCGTATGCGCTATGCAATTACTAACCTCAGAAACATGATGGAGGAAAGGAAATCACGGCTGGCAGCGTAAGTGTCACCCTGAGCGTAGTCGAAGGGCATTTATGATGCTCAGCAGTTCGACTACGCTCACTGTGACAAACATAAAAACAGCTAAATTTGCCGCATGAAAATCACCGAGTGCCCGCGTGATGCTATGCAAGGCATACACGAGTTTATCCCCACCGAAAAAAAAGTTGCTTACATCAATTCCTTGCTGAAAGTTGGTTTTAATACCATTGACTTCGGAAGTTTTGTTTCGCCTAAAGCCATTCCGCAATTGCGTGATACGGCTGAACTGGTTGGTAAACTTGATTTGACTGGGACAAAATCAAAACTACTTTCCATTATTCTTAACAAGCGCGGTGCTGAAGATGCTGCAGCCTTTGATGAAATCACTTACCTGGGTTTTCCGTTTTCTATTTCCGAAACGTTTCAGCAGCGTAACGGAAATTCTACTATTGAAGAAAACCTGAAGAGGGTAGAGGAGGTGCAAAACATCTGCATCAACCGCAATAAAAAAATGCTGGTGTATATTTCTATGGCCTTCGGAAATCCTTATGGTGACAGTTGGAGCAGTGATATCGCCATCAGCTGGACACAAAAACTTGCTGAACTTGGAATAAAGTATTTCTCGTTGGCCGATACCATTGGTGTCTCCAACCCTGAGAATATC